>CALCPB010000746.1 GCA_937897665.1 uncultured Halomicronema sp.
AGATGAGAGGGCATGGCAAGTTGCTCACTGGTTTGGCGGGCGTGCTTGGCACTAGAACCATTAAAACTCAGGCTTTGTAGTGCATCACGTCTTGGGAAAGCGGGTCAATAATCGCTTGCACTTGCGCTAAGTAATAAGTCGAAGGGCCATCGGTTGGGACGAGTTCCAAGCAGGCAAGAAACTTAGTTTTGGCTTCTGACCAGCGGAGATCGCGATAGGCGGCGCTCGCTATTTGGAAGCGATCGCGGAGTTTGAGTTGGACATCATCGGTATCACCAGTGACCCCTAATAGCTCATAGATCGGTTCCGATGGGTCTTGGGTCGTGAAATCCAGGATATCGATTTCGCGAGTTTCGAAGGCGTCACCAGCCAGGTCGCGGGTCTTAGCCGTGAGCAAAATACGGGTGCCGTAGCGCTTGTTCATTTCCTCCAATTGTTCGGCTTGATGCACTGCTGCGCCCATGACCGTGTAGGACTTAGACTGCTCAGAGCCAATATTGCCCGCCACGACTTCCCCGCTGGCTAGGCCAACCCGGATATTAATGTCAGGTAATCCCCTACGAATGCCTAGCAGTTCTGGCAGCTCTCGGCGTAATTTTGTCAGCTGATCAAATTGTTCCAGGGCCGCGTAGCAGGCGAGTTTGGCATGGGCGCTAGGGTCTACAAATGGCGGCCCCCAGAAAGCACTAACGGCATCGCCAATAAACTGATTCACCACACCGCGATGAGCTTGAATGGGGGCAGAGGCCAGGGTCAGGTACTGATTAGTCAACGTCACGAGTTTGCTCGGGGTGAGTAACTCGCTAATGCCGCTAAAGCCCGCAATATCAGAGAAAAATAACGTCATCATCTGGCGCTGGCCGCCTTGGGGTTGTGCCTGCTGGGTCAGTAGCGTTTCCACAATGCGCGGATCGACATATTGACCAAAGGTGGCTTTGAGCCGTTCTTTTTCCTTCAAATCGCGCACCATGAGGTTGAAGGAGTCGGTTAATTTACCCACTTCATCGCCCGAGTAGACGGGCAACTCAACGTCTAAATCACCGTGTTCGACGGCCTGAGTTTGAGTGACTAGGCGGCGCACCGGACGCACCAAACCTGTCGTGACGGCTGAGGCAAAGGCCATGCCCACGACGCTAGCGATCCCGGCTAACCACCAGCTCAGCGTCAGGGTACTCCGTTCGTGGGCTGCAACTTGCTGAGCCGCAGCCTCAATAAATTCGGTCACTTCAAATAAAATGGCTTGCGAACGGGCGTCAAAGTCATCTTCAAAAATCACTAGTTGGTCACTCAGAAGTTGGGCGGTTTCAGTATCACCGGCTTCGTACAGCGCCAGAATTTGGAGTCCATATTCGTGAAGTTTCTGGTGATCCTCTTCGAGCACGGTCAGGAGGGGACGAATCCGCGCAATTTCCAGCAAATTTTCGACCCGATAAGCATTCTCCGCAGCGGCATCGGCTAGGGCCATGGCTTGGGCGATTTCTTCATCCACCAGTTCACCGCGCGATTCGAAGGCCGCTATCTCTTGGCTAATGCGGGATGCATCAACGGGATCGATTTCGTAATAGCGCAGCACCCGCTCGAAATGAATTTCCTGCTCTAGAACATGAATATTGATTTCGGCGAGGTTTTCGGTAATGGGGGTGAGGTATTCAGCAATGTCGGTGAGTTCTTGATTGACCTGGCGAATGCGGACGTAGCTGAGATAGGTCACCCCTAGCAGCAAGACCAACATGCTGCTGGCAACACCGAAGATTTTGGTGCCGATGGATAGTGAAAGGCGAGGTTTCATGATGGTTGGGGATTCTGAAAAACGGCTATCCAAATAGATCTATTTATGGGTCAGTTGCCAGACGCCGTCCCAATCTTTGGAGGGCGGATTGGCTGCCAGGGTGGTGAGGCGGTCGAGGTAGAGGAGCGCGGGGCGATCGCCCGGTTTGCTCGCTAAACAGGCCTCAAAGTGCTGTCGGGCGGCGACCCAATCTCGCTGCCGATAGGCAGCTAGCCCCTGTGCAAAGGCGACAACAGCAGCCTGTTCGTCTTCGGCCAGGGTGTCTAGAGGACCCAGCAGATCGTAGATGCGGACAGGATCTGCTTTGCCGACGACCTGAATTAAATCCAGCT
>CALCPB010000747.1 GCA_937897665.1 uncultured Halomicronema sp.
CCTGATCCTTAGACAGTTGCCCACTCTGCACCCTCAGTTATTCGCCATTAAGCCCCAGCTGCAGTTTAATGGCGAATAATTTCACCATCCTCGACTAGACACACCGCCGTCAGCAGAAACTGGCACGATTCGTTGAGTCATTCGCAGGTGGCCGAGTAAGCTAAGCTGGCTAATGACAAAGTGCCCTAGCGAACAAAGGAGCTGTCGTGCTGATTCGGACATCTTTACTCTCTGCCTTAACCGCAGTCGGATTGTGGACAATGGCTCCCCCCGTGATGGGCCAAGCCCTCTTGCCCTATGTCCTACCGTTAGATTCAGAACGGCTAGAAGAACAGGGTTTGGTGCTGGCTCAAGAGGCCGCCCAGTTTGCTCAGCTACAGCAATACGATATCGCCCTAGCTCAGGCTCAATTGGCTGCTCAGCTAGTGCCCGATAATGCTGCCGTCTGGGGGCTACTCGGGACTCTCTACCTGCAGATCGAGGAGTTTGACGACTCGATCGCGGCCCTTAACCGAGCCCAAGCCCTAGAAGCAGATAATTCAGCGGTGTTGTTCGCCTTGGGCACGGCTCATTTTCGCAATGGGGAGTACCAAAAAGCGTCTGATTTCCTCGAGTCGGGCTTAACACTAGAGCCGGATAATCCGGGAGCACTCTTCGACTTGGGCAACACCTATTTCAAGCTCGATCAGTTTGAACCGGCGATCGCCCAGTATCAAAAGTCGGTGGATATCGACCCAGAATTTTGGCCCTCGGTCAATAACATCGGTCTCGTGCAGTATGAACAGGGGGCCGTTGACGACGCCATTGCCCGCTGGGAAGAATCGCTAGCAATCGCTCCGATGGAGCCCGAACCCGAACTCGCGATCGCCGTTGCTCAATTTGCCAAGGGCAACGAAGCCGCCGCCTTAGAAATTGGGATTCCCGCGTTAGAAAAAGACAGCCGCTATGCCGAAATCGAGTTTTTGATCGAGAACCTCTGGGGGCCTCGCTTAATCGCCGATACCCAAGCGTTCTTCCAGCATCCTGACGTGCAGGCGCTGTTACCTCAACTCTAAAGCCAGCTGTAGAACACAGGAGTTCGCCCATGCAGGTACAAATCGGTGTTCCCGAACTTTGTGCGGTCATTCGCGATCGCATTGCCAGCACCCCACACAGTCGGCTGCCCTTTGCCGAATTTATGGAGCTGGCCCTCTATCACCCGCAGTTTGGCTACTATGCCGCCCAAGCGTCGCAGCTGGGTCAGGCGGGCGACTTCGTCACATCAGCTCATCTGAGTGGTGATTTTGCCGAGCTGCTGGCCGACCAATTTGTCGATATGTGGCAGCGGCTGGGCCAGCCGCGCCCCTGGCAGCTGGTGGAAGTCGGGCCAGGCCAAGGGCTGATGGCCGACAGCATACTGCAGCATCTGCACACCCACCATGCCGATTGCCTATCAGCACTGCATTACACGCTGATTGAGATCTCCCCGGCGCTCCGCGCGGCCCAGCAGCAGCGTCTAGACCGCTGGCAGTCACACCTCCCGCTGCAGTGGTGTGCCCTGAACGATCTGTCGCCTGAGTCAGTCACGGGCTGCATTTTTTCGAATGAGCTGGTGGATGCCCTGCCGGTGCATCGAGTCACGCTAACAGCCAGCGGCCTGCAAGAGCACTATGTCACCCTGGCGTCAGAACCGCAGCGACCGTTCACCACCGTGCTGGCAGCCCTCTCAACGCCCGAGTTGGCCACCTATTTTGACGATGTGGGCATTCAGCTCACCTGTCCGCCCTATGCAGCGGGCTTCACCACAGAAATCAATCTCGCGGCACGGCGGTGGCTACAGCAAGTCGCTGCCAAGCTGCAGCACGGCTACCTGCTGACGATTGACTACGGCTACGAGGCCGATCGCTACTACAGCCCGGCGCGATCGCAGGGCACGCTGCAGTGCTATACCCAGCACGCCCATCATGACGATCCCTTAGTCAACATTGGCCAGCAAGACATCACCGCCCACGTGGATTTCACCGCCTTGCAAATCCAGGGAGAACAGTCCGGGTTAGTGACCTTGGGCCAGGTACCCCAAGCCCTGTTTTTAATGGCCCTGGGGCTGGGCGATCGCCTTAACGCCCTAGCCCAACTGCAGGCCACTGACCAGGATACCCTCAATCGAGCTTTGCATCGCCGCGATGCGTTACATCAGCTGATCAATCCCCTAGGTTTAGGACAGTTCAACGTGCTGGTGCAGGGCAAGGGGTTGACCACTGCTGCCCAAACACAAATCCAGGGCCTCACTCAACCGGCTTTCGGCTAAGCATTCGCTCAGCTACTGCAGCTTGCTCTGCAGCGATTTGAGATATTCGGTATTGACGCCCGACTCACGGGTGAGGGCAATCTTGCCGGTGCGGGCAATTTCTCGCAGGCCAAAGCGCCCTAAAACTTGAACGATCGCCACCATTTTGCCGGGGTCGCCCACGACTTCAATCGTCACAGAATCTTCCGAAACATCCACCACACGCGCCCGAAAGATTTGTACCAACTCTAAAATTTCTGACCGGTTGGCGCTCGTCGCATTCACCTTAATCAGCATCAACTCGCGCTCAACACAGGGCACTTCGGTAATGTCCTGCACCTTTAAAACGTTGATGAGTTTGTAGAGCTGTTTTGTCAGCTGTTCAATCACCTGATCGTCGCCTGGCACCACCATCGTGATGCGAGAAACGCCCATCTGCTCAGCGGGTCCCACCGCCAAGCTCTCGATGTTAAAACCCCGACGAGCAAATAATCCAGCAATTCGCGTCAAAACGCCCGCTTCGTCTTCAACCAAAACCGACAGTGTGTGTTTCATAATCTCGGCAGCACCTCCCGTCCCCGCAGGGGTGGAGTTTTTGTAGGGCAAGACGTGATCGTAGCCTGACGCCAGGCTTTTGTTAAGCGTCTGGTGGGGTTTGCCAATTAGCTACGCGGGAGAAATCAGGGGGGCGAGCAGGTGCCGTGATCCTGAGAGATCTGGAAACACCGGGGAGCTGAAACCGATGCGCTACGAATATTGAGCGGCTCACTGATGACCACCTCGCGATCGGCTCATTCAGTTGGCACACCGAGAGGGCTGTCGCAGAGCACTGTTAGCTGACCAAATGTAAACATTTTTTTGCACTTCGCAAAGACACCATCTGCGGCTGAAATTCGCCTCCAACCTGGGTAGCACCAGGGTCGGTGATCAAAATCACGCTGCGTAGCCAGCGGCGGGCTGTTCCCCCCTAGACGAAAACTCAATTGACCGATTACGCTAAACCAAATTTCGAGCTTCTCGTTTGCCCTCACGTCTACTTCCCAGTTGAGCATGCGCAGTCGAAACCCGCGAAACGTTCCACCCATCAATGAGAACATTCGTTTTCCGGAGATCCGTCTGATTGGCGAGGACGGGGCTCAGCTCGGCATTATGCCGCCTCGTGAAGCGCTACAAATCGCCGAAGCCAAAGACTTAGACCTCGTGTTAGTCAGCGACAAGGCCACGCCACCGGTATGCCGCATCATCAACTACGGCAAATACAAATTCGAGCAAGAAAAGCGGGCTCGAGAGGCCCGCAAGCGACAGCATCACGTCGAAGTAAAGGAAGTCAAGATGCGCTACAAAATTGACGACCATGACTACAACGTGCGCGTTAAGAATGCTCAACGGTTCCTCAAATCTGGCGACAAAGTGAAAGCCACGGTCATGTTTCGAGGCCGCGAGATTCAACATTCTGACCTAGCAGAAAAACTATTACGCCGTATGGCTGGTGATTTAGCCGAATTTGCCGAAATGCAACAGGCGCCAAAGCGGGAAGGGCGCAATATGATGATGCTGTTATCGCCGAGAAAATAGCCATCTCAATGGTCACTAGGGCGATCGCTGCTCACAGTTCTCCCTAACCCATGAAATCGAGTCGGATTGCATCTCCCTTAATTCCCGCTTGGCAACAGCGGCTGCTGCGCATTATCAATCTGCGGCCCAACGAGGCCGAGCGCACCTTATTGATGTTTGCCTTCTACACCGCCACCTCCATGGGGATTTTGTGGCTGGAAGTCAGCTCAGCGGCCCTATTTTTGGATGAATATGGCGCCTCTTCGCTGCCGTGGATTTATATTTTTAGCGCCGTCGTGGGGTTTGGCCTGAGCTTCGTCTACTCGTGGATGCAGCGATTTTTTCCCCTGCGGTGGGTGATTGTGCTCATTGCCGTGGTGATGGCCGTACCAGTGCTTCTATTTCGTTGGGGGCTAGATGTGGAAGCCTTGCTGCCCTTAACCGTGTTTGGCATGCGGTTGTGGATGGAGGCGATTTATGGGCTCAACGATCTCAACGTCTCAATTACGGCCAATCAGCTCTTTAACATTCGCGAAATCAAACGCACCTTTCCCCTAATTAGCAGCGGCAATTTGGTGGCCGATGTCTTGAGTGGCTTCTCTGTGTTGCTGCTGGTCAACTTGGTCGGTCTGAAAAATGTGCTGCTGCTGTCGTTTTTAATCATGTTGGTGGGGGCTGGCATTCTGCTGTTGATCAGCCGCAACTACGAGCACGCGTTTCCTGATTCGCTCAAGCGGCAGGCAGAGGCGGGTGAAGACGCCCACAAAGCCCAGCGATCGCGTGACAAGATTAGCCAATACGTGGTGATGCTGTTCAGCTTTTTTGTGCTGGCACAAATTTTGATGTATCTCATCGAGTTTGAATATCTCACCCAGCTTGAAGCCACGTTAGAAATTGACGAAATCGCCGCTTTCCTCGGCATTTTTAGCGGCCTGCTCGGCCTAATTGAACTGTTGACCCAGTGGTTTACCTCCAGCCGATTAATTGAACGGCAGGGGGTGTTTGCGGTACTGTCCATCTTGCCTTTAGTCATTGTGGGCATCAGCATCATGACGATTGTTGGCAGCTATCCCATCTTTTTGGGAGGGATCGCGCTGTTCTTTGGCCTGGTCATTCTCAAATTTTTCGACGAGTGGCTGCGCTATACGCTGGTAGCGAGTACCCGACCGGTTCTGTATCAAACAATTCCGGACAGTCAGCGCACAATCTTTCAATCTCTGGTAGGGGGCATTGCCGAGCCGCTTTCCATGGGGGGCACGGGCATTTTTATTCTGCTGAGCATCGGCTGGGCCAACTGGTTAGGCTTCACCAGTCAGCAGCTGCAGACCCAGTTTTTCTTGATTGTGATCGTCTTCTTGGCGGTCGTGTGGCTAGGGGCGATCTTGTTCTTGCGATCGCAATATCTCGAACTGTTGGTCAAAAGCGCCCAGCGCGGCCTACTCAGTATGACGGATGCGAGCCTGCGGGTGCTGAAAAAAGCGTTTATTGAGCAGCTCGAAAAACCCGGTTCCGAGGCTGACAAGCGCTCCTGCATTGAGCTGCTGGGGCAGCTTGACCCCAAAGGCGTTGGTGAAGTGCTGGCTCCCCGCTTAACCGCCATACCCACCTCACTGCGACGGCAGAGCTTAGAAGCGATGCTGGCCTATCCGAATCGCGACCATACGCCCAATGTGCGCCAGCTGATTGAGACTGAACAGCCGCCGGAAATCTTGGCCCTGTCACTGCGCTATATCTGGCTCACTGAAGATAGCCCCGACATCGACAAGCTGCAGGCCTATTTGAAGCCAGAGATTGACCCCGTCGTACGGGGGACTGCCGCCTCGCTCATGCTACGTCACGGCAACGCTCGCGAAAAAAACGAAGCCGTCAACACCCTGCGGCAGATGCTCACCCACGATCGCGAACGAGAACGGGTAATGGGCTGTCGGGCCTTGGGTGAAGCCGACTATCTGCAGTCACTGCGGCTCTACATTCCCAATCTGCTGCAGGATGAATCGCTGCGCGTGCGCCGCGCCTTGCTCGAAGCGATCGCCGCTACCCACCTGAAGGAGTATTACCCGTCGCTGCTCAAAGCCCTACAGTACAAATCGACCCGGGAGGCCGCCAGTCAGGCCCAGACGCGGCTCGGCAACGATGCCCTGCCCCTGTTAGAGTCGGTGGCCCTCGACAG
>CALCPB010000748.1 GCA_937897665.1 uncultured Halomicronema sp.
CGTCAAACAACAGATTCCGTTTTTCAATCAAGACTGTGAGCGCGTTTTTCGCCATTGGGAGTGGGCGGCGGGGCTACACACCGTCGGCGATCGGCAACTTTACGTCAACCGGGGACTGGCCAGCTATTGGCCGGGGCGGCTGTTTTGTCCGCCGGAGCTGACGGTGATTACGCTGTTAGCGGCCCTACCGTTTGAGGGAAAGGACTCAGCTATTTGTAACGGTAGTGATTGATGGCTGATTGTAAGGCGGCGATCTGGCTAGTGAGGCGATCGCTGCTGAGGAGCGATCGGGCGGTTTCGATGCCCTGCTCTAGGCTACCGGCCAAGCCGCTGCGCCAGAGATAAAAGCCGCCGTTCCACAGGGCGACAGGGGTGAGGGGGGTGGTTTGACCCTTGAGTGTGGCTTGCAGGGCGTCTAAATAGGCGGCTTCTGATTCTAGCGGGGCTTCGCTAGTCTCGCCCAAGCCAAAGTCGCGGGCATGCAGCACGATCCGCTCTTCGCCGGTGGGGGTATAGACTCCGATAATGGCCGCCCGCGCCCTGGGTAAATCAGAGCTGCCCTCCAGCCCTTTGACAGTCAGGTAATGGGGGACACCGATCGCGGTTAGGGTGCCTTTGGCCAGCCCCTCAGTAGGGGGATGAACGTAGCCCACCACCACCTGACAGTCTCCCGCATAGGGACACCACATCAGCTCTAGTGTGGCCTGCGGTGGGCGTTTGCCAATTTGTTCGCGGTAGGGCACTAATCCCTGGGCGGCGGGAAAGTGATCGGCTAGATGAAGATAGCCCAAATGAGTCTGCTGCAAAATTGCCTGCACGGCTGCCAGCGAAAGCCCCACCCAATCAAGGCCGAGGGTTTGCCAAATGTCGATGAGCGGTAAGCCGTATTTGGTGGGCATGCGATCGCCCCCGTGCAGCACTACCGGACAGCCGAGAGCCGAGAGCATCAGTGTTACCAGGGGTTGAGCTGGGGCCGTGCGCGATCGCCCATCGTAGGGCAGGCCAAACACCAAGGCCGGATAGTTGGCGGTGACAGAGCTGAGGGTCGGACCGACCTCAGCATAGGCATCTAAAAATCCTGCCAGTTCGTCGGGATGGGGACGTTTGATGCGATGGGCAATCATAAAGGCCCCAATCTGCGCTGGTGTCGCCTCTTGAGCCAGCATGAGTCGCGCCGCTTCGGCGGCTTCAGCACGGGTCAGCACGGCTGATGTGTGCTGGCCGCTGCCGACTTTTTTAAGAAGCGCTCGAAATGCTTGGCTCATCAGCAGTTAGAAGGGTTCAACAGATAGCAGTTGGGCAGCAGATTGGGGTGGCAAAAAGCAGGCACCCCGTTCCATGACCAGTTGGCAAAAGTCGCGGATGATGGGAATGACCAGGCGATCGCGGGTCGTTACCAGCACCACCCGACGAGATAGGGTCGGGGCCTCAGTGGGACGAATCGCTAAGGTGGGATCGGGCTGCCCTTCGGTCAGGGCCGACTGGGGCAGTAGTGCGGTGAGCTGCCCTTGGCGGACGACCCCCCGAAAGGCGTCGAGGGTGTTGAGTTCTAGGGCGGCGTGGAGTTCTCCCCCGCTGCGTTCAAACTGTGCTTGCACCAGGCGTTGCATGCCGTAGCCGTCTTTAAACACCACTTGAGGATACTCCGCTAACGCGGCCCAAGGCACTTGCTCAAACTGAGTGAGCGGATGATCAGCGGCCATCAACACTTCCACGGGTTCCTCATAGAGGGGCTGCACGCTCATATCAGGACTGGTCGTTAAACGTTCGTTATCCATCACGATCGCCACGTCTACCAAGCCATCTCGCAGTACCTTAAGAGAGCGATCGCTGCCCAGGGCCGTCACCCGCAGCTGCACGTGAGGATGGCTTTGACAAAACTGCTGCAGTACCGGTGGTAGCAGATGTGAACAGGTGGACTGAATGGCGGCGATACACAGTTCCGGCTGTTTACCGGCCATTAAATCAGCGATGTCACGAGTGGCCTGTCGCCAGTCTTGGCACATGCGTCGGGCTTTGGGTAACAAGGCTTCTCCGGCAACCGTGAGCTTGGCTTGGGCCGAACGGTGCAGCAGCGGGGCGTCTAATTCTGTCTCTAACGCTTGAATTTGGCGACTAACGGTCGATTGCGTCACCCCACATTTTTTCGCAGCTTGTTGAAAGCTCCCAGTCTCTGAAACCAATAAAAATGCTTCAAGCTGTTCTATGCGCATCCACTCTAGATTCGATTAAAAGGGCGATTCAAAACACCCTAGAGGGTTAGGAATTGACGAATTTCCTGTAAAGGTCATCTTTAAACCCTAATTAACAGATACCGGCACTCAACTTGGTATCAATCATTGCCAATCGGCTCGAAACCGGTGGCGGTAAGACCGTGACTAAACCAGGCTCAAGGCGATGAATTTATGGCCCAGGTCGCGGCGACTTTCTCGCCTCTATTGAGGGATCGTCTAACGAACCGTCGTCACCGAGCCGCGCTGATGGCATTGGTGCAGCCTCTGGTTAGGTGCTGATGGCGTGACCCGCCGGATGGGCTGTGACAATGCGGTAATCTGGCTGAAGATTCTATCCCTTTGCCCCCATGCATCTGAGGTAACGCTATGGAAACGAGTTCGCTCACGGCGGTGTTTTTGCCTTTAGCGCTATTTATCATCATGCTCGGCATGGGGTTGGGCCTGACGCTCACGGACTTTCAGCGCATCTTTGTGGAACCCAAAGGCGTGGCGTTGGGTTTGGTAGCGCAGCTGATTCTATTGCCGCTCGTCGGCTTTGGACTGGCATCAGTGTTGCCCCTCACCCCTGAGTTGGCGGTCGGCGTGATGATTTTGGCCGCTTGTCCTGGTGGTCCGACGTCAAACCTGGTGACCTATTTGGCCCGAGGCAATGTGGCGCTGTCGATTACGTTGACGGCCCTCAGCAGTTTGGTGACAGTCTTTACGATTCCGCTGGTAGTCAACTGGGCCATGGTGCAGTTCATGGGGGCGGGCACCGATCTACAACTGCCATTTTTAACCACAGTGCTTCAGATTGCGGTCATCACGCTCATTCCAGTCAGTTTAGGGATGGCGCTGCATCACTATGCGCCCCAATTTGCCGCCACGGTAGAAAAGTGGGTGAAATGGCTGGCTCTAGTTTTCCTCGGGTTGATCATTGCGGCTCTCTTGATCAAAGAGCGGGCCAACGTGCTGGCCTTCTTCTTGCAAGTGGGCTGGGTGACGTTGTTGCTGGTCGTTTTGACGATGGCGTTGGGCTACGGGCTGGCGCAGCTGGCGCGATTAGACGATCGCAGCGCAACGGCCATTACGGTGGAAGTCGGTATTCAAAATGGCACGCTGGCGATCGCCATTGCCAGTGCTCCCACCTTTTTGAACAATGCCACGATGGCGATTCCGGCAGCGATTTATAGCTTATTGATGTTTGCTGTTGGGGGCGCGTTTGCTTGGTGGGCCCAGCGGCGATCGCCTGTAAAAGCTCAATAGTGATGGCAGAGTGAATTCGGCAGGCGGAATGGGCAAGATTCCGGATTCCCTAACCCGTAGGGCTATTCTTCGAAAAGCCGCTGTGTGTTTAGTGCCCTTCCCGCAGAGCACTCCGAATTCTGTAGAGTGCGATACTCCGAATTCCGAATTCAAAATTCCGAACTCCGAACTCCAAATTCATCATTCCGCCTTCTCAATACCCATTCCCAAAGTTAGCTGCGATAATGCTCAAAAGTTGAAAATTCGTGTTGGGCACTATGGCGAGATTGGATTCGGTTTGGGCAACGGTCAAAACTGTAGCGAAGCCGCTGGGTAAATGGGGCCTGCTGCTGGGGCTGGTCGCGGTGAGCGCGATCGCCTTTGCGGGCTGCAATCCGTCTCAGTTTACGGCGGCTGAGGTGGCGACCTCTCGCATTGTTTTTAGTTCCTTGGGCGATCCTAAAACCTTTAATCCTGCCCTCAGCCAGGAATATCCCAACATCTTTATTTATACGTCCGAAGGGTTACTCACCTTAGATGGCGAAACCGGTGACATCGTGCCAGCCCTAGCCGAATCTTGGGAGATTGCCGACGATGGTCTGACCTATACCTACACGCTGCGCGAAGGGCTGCAGTGGTCTGACGGTGAGCCGTTGACATCAGATGACGTGGTCTTCACCTATCGCGATGTCATCTTTAATGAGGCGATTCCGGCGACCAGTCGTGACTCCTTTCGGGTCGGTCAAGAAGGACTGCTACCGACGATCGAAAAGATTGACGATCGCCGCTTTAAATTCATCTTACCTGAGCCCTTTGCCCCCTTTTTGTTGTGCTCGGGCGTTGTAATCTTGCCCGCCCACAGGCTGCAAGAATCGGTGAACATGCTGGATGAAGAAGGCAACCCCGAATTCTTGTCGATGTGGACGACGGGCACCCCGCCAGCCGAAATTGTGGGCAGCGGCCCCTATCGCCTGAAGCAGTATTTGCCTAGCCAGCGCGTCATTTTCGAAAAAAATCCCTTTTATTGGCAAGAAGACGACCAGGGTAATTCGCAACCCTACGTGCAAGAGCTGATTTGGCAGGTGATTGAATCGAGCGATAACCAACTCCTGCAATTTCGTTCCGGGGGGCTCGATGTGATTGGCGCCTCTCCTGATAAGTCTGCCTTGATGAAGCGCGAAGAAGACCGGGGCAATTTCACCATTCACAAAGGGGGGCCAGCCCTGGGCACCACTTTTATCACCTTTAACCTGAATAAAGCGAGTCGAGCAGGGACACCGCTGGTCGATCCGATCAAATCGCAGTGGTTCAATTCAGTGGCGTTTCGGCAGGCGGTGTCCTACGCGATCGATCGCCCCACCATGATCAACAACATCTATCAGGGCTTGGGCGAACCGCAAACCTCGCCGCTGCCAGTCCAAAGCCCGTTCTATGCCAGCCCGGCCGATGGCATACCGACCTATGACTATGATCTGGAACGCGCGAAAGAACTGCTGCTCGCAGATGGGTTTCAATACAGTCCAGCCGGAGAACTGCAGGATGCCGAGGGCAATCGTGTGCGATTTACGCTGATTACCAACTCCGGCAACAAAATCCGCGAGTCGATTGGGGCACAGATTAAGCAAGATTTGAGCAAAATTGGCATCCAGGTTGATTTTCAACCCATTAGCTTTAACGCATTGGTGACGAAGCTTAGCGATAGCCTGGACTGGGAAGCCCACATTATTGGCTTTACTGCTGGATTAGAACCCAACGGCGGCTCAACGGTATGGAGTGTTAATGGCTCGCTGCACGCCTTCAACCAAAATGCTTTGGCGGGCCAAGAGCCACTCGAAGGCTGGGAAACGGCGGAGTGGGAGCGGCGCATTTCGGATATCTACATTCGAGCGGCTCAAGAGGTGGATGAAGACAAGCGCCGCGAACTTTACTTTGAAAGCCAGCGCTTGACGCAGGAATATCTGCCCTTTATCTATCTGGTGAATCCGCTCAACATGGGGGCTGTTCGCAACACCCTGGAGGGGATTAATTATTCGGGCATTGTGCGGCCGTTTGCGCTGTGGAATGTGCCAGAGCTAACGGTTGCGACGGAGTGATGGCGATCGCGGTCGGTGGGCCGCCGTTTCCCAAACGGGCGTAACTCAGTTCGCTGTCTGGCGACGGTGATGAACCGGCGCGATCACTCGGCGCTCTGCTACCCAAACCATAGCCCCCTGCAAACACCGGGTTTGCAACTACTGGAGAGGGAATTCCAGGCTTTATTTTTCCTATACGAAAAATAGGAAAAACCAATGCTGGTACAAAACTTTAAAAAATGCGAGTTTTTATGCCCAAATGCATTGCGAATTGTTACGCATATGGCTGTATCCCTTATCTGGCAAGGTTTTTTTGGTAGAACCTGGATGGGTGTTTAAACCTATTTGAGTTAGTTGATGCGGCTTCATTACAGGAATTGCAGGCTTTTGTAAATACATTTTGCCGAGGCAATTCGCCACATTCTATGGTGGTTAGATGAAGTCGTAAGTTAACCGTC
>CALCPB010000749.1 GCA_937897665.1 uncultured Halomicronema sp.
TGCGTAAAGAATTCTTTTAGTGCCTGACTTTCCCAATTGGAAATGAATCCATTCTTTTTTGATGCTAGGTTGTCGATGTAGCTATGAGCGCCCTTCTCTCCGCCATTTGTCCATCCCTTTCGTTCAGAAATAATCTTGATTGTGCTTTCCAAAGCGCGTGCAGCATAAAAGGCTGGATCGCGCCCATTGCTATCGCGACGATCTAGTGCCTCTTTCATATCCAAGTCGACGTTTTCCCAAATGGGATCACTGACTAGTGCCCAAAATGGTGTCTCAATTTGCTGTTGAACAAGATCGTCTGTCGAGATTTGAATGTAGCCGTTATGGTAGTTTAGTGGATAGTCAGCTTGACGAAAACTCGCGTTTAGTTCGTCAACACTCGCGCGGTAAGCAGCAGCCTTTGCCTCTCTTCGCTTGAGAGCTTTTTGTTTCCTTTCTTCTGCCGTTGGCGCGCCGGGGTAAGTCAGTGAGTCGAGAAGTTCCTCGACGTCAGTCGAGAGAGACAAGCTGATTGAGTTGATGAAATTTTCACGACGTCGGAAACCCAACTCGATCAGGCTAAGTCGTTCTTTAATGTGTTCGTCTGGGGAGCCTGAAATGGTTTCTGTAAGCCAGTTTTCACAGACTGTGACCATAGTATATTTGCGGTTCTGGGCGTGAACTTGCTCTTTCCATTTTGCCGAGTATGTAAACCATAATCTGGAAAGTTCCGTTGCACCAAGCTCGCGAGACATGTCTTTATGCAAACCGGTCCAGAAAGCGACCGCGCTGCTATTCCAGCTGAGAGACCCGTTTTTGCCGCGCGGCCGCATAGTCCAAAATAGGGGCGGGGTAGCCGTCCACCGGCGGCGGTGTGCCCAACTGCTGGGGCGAGAGATGGGCCAGTTCCGGCACCCAGCGCTTGATAAAGTGGCCTTCGGGGTCGCAGCGATCGACCGCCACCTGACCCGGATTGTAGATGCGCGTCCACGACTTATCGAGGCAGTGGGTGACGCCCGACTGCATGGCCCACTGGTAATGATCGATCGGGCAGTCGCCATCGATGAGGTGCCGCATAAAGTGCAGCGCCCCCAGTCGCCAGTCCATCCCCAACAAATTGCCTAAAAAGCTGGCATAAATTGCCCGCGATCGAAAGTTGAGCGCTTGCCAACCGCCGGTCGCCTGCAGGCAGCGGGCTGCCGCATCCACAATAGGAAAGCCCGTTTGCCCCACCTGCCAGGCGCGGTAAAGATCTTCGTCAAACTCCCAGCCGTCTTCGTCAAAGACGGTGTAGAGCGATCGCAGCTCTAACTGCGGCAAATAGCGAAAGCGTTGGGCAAAACCGCTGCCCCAGCGCAGACGAGCTAACAGCTGCTGCTGACTGCGCTTAATGCGAAAGTCGCCGTGGTCAGGCGCTTGCTGCAGGGTCTGCACGCATTCCCGCACGGAGATTGCCCCAAACTTAATGTGGGGACTCAGCCCCGTCGTCGCCTCGGCACTGGGATAGGAAAGCTGCCAGTAGTAGCGATCGCTTTTGTCAGTAAAAAATTGCGTCAACAGCTCACGGGCCGCAGCGGTGCCCCCGGCAGGAATCAGCTTGTCGTCGGGCACATGGGCTAAATCCGTGAGGGCGGGCAAGGTATCGCTGGCGATTTCTGGGGGCACTTCGATGCGCGGCGGTGTCGGCACTGGGGCCGCCGCCATATCTCGCCACCAGCGTGATCGGTACTGCGGATAAGACATCAAGTTGGGCAGGCTAGCGGACGGCTCAAACCAGCGAATCTTCATGCCGTGATCGGCTAAGGCGGCATTGAGGCGAGCATCGCGCACGCGGCCATAGATGCGTTCGCAATCGGTGTAGGCGTAGATGCCTTCGGCCCCAGTAGCGGCGACCAAATCGGGCAGCACCGTGACCGGATCGCCCGATCGCAAAATTAGGCGTCCCCCCCGACTGTGCAAATCGGCCTCCAGCGAGGCCAGGCAATCCAACATAAAGGCCACCCGCGCCGACCCCGTTTCGGGATGCAGCAGGAGCGAGCGATCAAAGACAAAAATCGGTATCACCAAGCCGCGCCGCGCCGCTCGAAACAGGGGCTCGTGGTCACAAATACGCAAATCTCGGCGAAACCAAACAATCGTGCGATTCATGGTAACAGCGGCTGAACAGACCAGAGAGACAGGGAAATACTCGCTTTGTCACCTTAGCAAATCTTCAAAATCGCGACCTCTTAGGCGAGCCCCTTTACTAGTTGAATACACTTGTACTACTATTGACATAGATTCAATCCCCGCTCTGAAATCGTTCCCTGAGTTTGCAACCCAGCGTTGACCGATTTGACGAGCTTCGCCGTCGTTGAGGAGGGCAAATCATGACCCCGCATCATCCTCGTAATCCCACCCGAGAGCAGTACACCAGCTATTTCCCAAACGCGCAAACATCGGGGGCTTACCCCACTGACTTCGCACCGCCGTCACGCCCGACTAGCGTCATGCCCCGCCCCCCAGTGGCTCGTTCACAACCGTCAAGGGCGGCAGCGCCCCGGCGATCGCGCGCCGCTCAGCCACCCCGGCGATCGCGCAATGCGTGGCTAGCGGGCGGGGGCATGTTAGCCCTCGCCGCCTTGGTGGTGGTGCCAAAGCCCAGCCTGCCGCAGGCTGAGCAATCGGCCAGTGCTAACGTCGTCTGTCAAGAGACGATCAAGTCTGAATCGGTGCTGTCGCGGGCCGAGCTATCAAAACTACTCGCCATCGCCGAACGGGCTCCGAAGGCCGACATTCAGGCCGTCATTGATGAGCCTTACTGCACCCTGCCCCCGGTCAATGTCCGAGAAGGGGTGGTCTCTAATCGCGAGGCCTATCCGCTAGAGTTCAACCCCCAAACCTGGTTCATCGTCCTCTACGAAGACGGGGAATACGCCGGGTTCGATTTCAGCTTCGAGCGCAATTAGTGCAACGGATGGAACGGATTTAGTGAAATTTCGACAACTGCAGGTGATTTATGCGATCGCGTCTACCGTTTAACCTGAAGACTCTCAAGCTGGCGGGGCCACTGCTGCTGTTGGGATTGACTTCCTGCACCCTGACCCAGGCGCAGGTACCGCCCCGCAACATTCCTATCCATCAAAATTGGGTGCTCCAGCCCGGCAGCAAAGTCGGCGACTTTTCGGTCGTGGGCAGTCTGGGCGATGTCTCCATCGATCTGGATGGCCATAAGATCAAAGCCCCTTTTGACGGCCAGGTGCAGCCCGCCGAGCATGACTGCATCGCCTTCACCAGTCCCGAAATTCCCGCCTATTTGTTTCGGCTGTGCGGCGTGACTCGCCCCCGTCTAGGCGACGTCAAAGCCGGTACGGTGATTGGCCGAGGAGATGTCTTGCAGTTTGCCGCCATGCGCCGCCAGCCCGATGGCACCTGGGCAATGGTGGAACCCGCGATCGATGTGCTGGAAAAAACGTTTGCGAAATAGCGATTGTTCAACACGACGTTGAGGCAAGAGACGGCTATTAAAATTTTGATGTAGTACAACCTGAGTTCGGGATAAGGACATTAGGCACGTTTACCAACCTGTTGAGATGACAATCCCCTCCGGGGCGGGGTGCCAAAGGCGGGGTGGGTGTCGATTCTGCCGCTGAGAATGGTTCAACCCACCCCCTTAACCCCTCCCCAGAGGGGAAAGAAACAGGTTTTGGCTTAACCCGAATTGACGTTATACCGATTCTCTAAAATCTAGCTACACATCCTTTCCCCTTAGCCCCCTTGCCCCATAGCCCTCCACT
>CALCPB010000750.1 GCA_937897665.1 uncultured Halomicronema sp.
CACAGATGTGGGGTTGACGGGGGGAACCCCGCAATATTCAGCAGCGATCCTGCGACAGCGCTTTGACATCACTGCGGAGCAGTCAAAAACGGTGTTGCTGACGTTTGGGGGCTTGGGGTTGGCGCAAATTCCCTACGGTACCCTGCAACGGTTTGCTGACTGGCAATTCATCACGTTTGATCGTCAGGCCCCTGATCTGCCCAACTTGTGTAAAATCAGCGATCGCACCCTTCGCCCGGTTGATTTTATGCCGCTGTGCGGGCGCGTCGTTTCTAAGCCGGGCTACAGCACTTTTTCAGAAGCGTGCCGTTTAGAAGTGCCGGTTGTCACGATCACTCGCGACGATTTTGCCGAGGGGCCGCTACTGGTTAGTCAGCTACAAGACTGCAGCGCTCACCAGGTGCTGACGCCCCAAGCGTTTGCCGAGGGTGCCTGGGAGTTTCTCGAGACTCCCCCCAATCCGCCTCGAACCAGTCAGCGATTGAGCAAAACGGGGAATCAAGAAATTGCGGGAGCGATCGTGGATTTTTTACGTGACCACTCTAGTTAATGCCAAGGCGAAGGGTCGTTGCTGACTTTGAGCAGTGCTGATGTCTGATCAAGATCGGTGACGGGATTGGGCTGACGCCAAACTGCTGTTATTGATGGCGAATGCGATCGTAGATAGCGATGTACTCTGCCCCAGAATTTTTCCACGAATAGTCATATTGCATACCTTGCAAGGCTAACTGCTGAAAAAGCTGTGGTTCGTTGTAGTAAAGGTCGATCGCGCGGTTAAGCGCTGACTCCATCGCGTACTGGTCGGTGTCATAGAAAACAAAGCCGGTGCGTTCTTCACGAGGATGTTCGTTGTCGTAGTCCCAATCAAAAACTGTGCTGACTAACCCACCGACGCCCCGGACGACGGGTACCGTGCCATAGCGTAGGGCAATAAGCTGGGTGAGGCCGCAGGGTTCAAACTTGCTCGGTACCACCATCATGTCGGCTCCGGCATAGATGAGGTGGGCGAGTTCTTCGTTGAAGCTCAGCTCGAGATGAATGTCGGGATTGTCATTGAGAAAATGCTTCTCATGCCAGAACCAGTTGTTAGTTTGGCGGTCAGTCGCGGAACCAAGTAGCACGAACTGAGCACCACGATTGAGGGCGTGATACATGGCGTGGTGAACCAAATGCATCCCTTTTTGATCATCTAAACGACCAATAAAAGCGACGATAGGTTTGTCGCAGACTCTCAAGAGCAGTTTTTCTCGGAGAGCTTTTTGATTTAGAGCTTTGTCTTCGAAGGTGGTGGAACTATAGGGGGAGGGAATGTGATCGTCAGTTTCAGGATTCCAGACCTGTGGGTCGATGCCGTTGAGAATGCCGGAAAATTTGAAGCTTTTGAGGTGCAAGGTGTGGCCTAGTCCAAAGCTACAGTCCTCGTGCATGGCTTCCCAGGCATGGTGAGGTGAAACTGTGTTGACATGATTGGAGTAAACAATGCCCCCTTTCATAAAGTTGAGGGAAAACGGATTGAAGTTATCACGCAGGCGATCGTAGTGAAAGTAATACGCTTCGCGGTTGAGTCCTGTCGCCCAGAGAAGTTCGGTACCGGCAAAGCCTTGATGCTTGAAATTGTGAATGGTGTAAAGCACTCGCTGATGTTCCATGCCGTGATGCTGATACATCTCGTAAAGCATCACGGGCACCAGGCCGGTTTGCCAGTCATGACAGTGAATCACGTCGGGGCGCTTATTGCTTTGCAGCAAAAATTCGAGGGCGGCTTTGCTGAAAAAGGCAAAGCGTAGCGGATCATCATCGCAGCCATAATAAGTGCCGCGGTCAAAATAAAAGTCTTCTGAGTGGGGTTCAATAAAAAAGCACAGGCGACCATGCACCCACCCACAAAACACTGAGCAGTGGATGCGATTGCCATACCAGGGCACCCAGAGGTCTTTGTAAGCATCATGTAGGCCCCAAATATGGTCGTAGCGCATGTTGTTGTACTTAGGCAGAATAATCTCGATGGTGTGCCCACGCTCTTCGAGTTCGCGACTGAGACCATAAACAACGTCGCCGAGACCTCCAGCTTTAATGACAGGTGCACATTCCGAGGCAATCTGCACGATGTACATAAGAAACCCTCGTTTAATAAAAGTTCATTTTGGTTTGATTTTATTCAATCAGGAAGACCTGACAGAGGCAAGGGGCTTGAGACAGATCGCGGCAGTTGAGAGGGGGCTAATTTTTGCAGATTGTCGATCCGTGAATTCCGCTTAAGCCAGTCTGCTGGCCGTGAGGTTAGAGCGTTACCATGCTAGAAGACACCACTGCGATTCAAAGGAGTAAAGCATGGTCGGGACTCAAGTCTCAGCTCGCGAATTTTTTCGTTCAGCCTATGAAAATCGCTACACCTGGGCACCAGGTTTCCCAGGCTATACGACTGACGTCACCTTTATTTCGGGCGACACTACAGCGACTGCCAAAGCCCGAGTGAATCCTGATCTCAAGGCTGAGGTCTTTGACGTTGAGGATGAAGCCACTCAAAAAGCAATTCAATATCAGCTGTGGGAAGTCGCCATTCACCGGATTCGTCGTTCCTTTGAAGACACGCATGGGTCGAATAGCTTTTCCTATGGCAAAACGCTGGAAGATGGCT
Source organism: uncultured Halomicronema sp. (assembly GCA_937897665.1). Taxonomy (GTDB): domain Bacteria; phylum Cyanobacteriota; class Cyanobacteriia; order Phormidesmidales; family Phormidesmidaceae; genus Halomicronema. The sequence continues at coordinate 2,639 of CALCPB010000750.1, forward strand.
CTGTCGAAATTCTGATGGGTGGCAAAGCTGAAGGCGATCGCTACGAACTGCGTGATAACGAAGTCAGCATGGTGCACCGTCATATTCATGGCACGGTGGTGACGATTCACACTTTCACCAGTCATGACACTGGCGAAGGTTATCTGTCGCAACGCTATGACTCGGTTTACCACGACCCTGAATCAGGGCAGCAAAAAGGGGGACGGAGTGTGTTTGAAGACAGCTATGAGAAAGTTGGCGATTACGTCATTCTTACGGAACGCAAGATTCAAACCGAAACGGAAACTGGCACCACAGAGCAAATCTTCCGATTCTCGAACATTGAATTGCTGAGCAACTAGATCTAGGCGTTGCCAGTCACCGGGAAGCGGAAGGACTGTGAGCGCCCATCGCTGTTGAAGACGTTTCCCTGATGTCACAGTGCCGATGCCATTCGGTGCTGTGGTTCTCAGCTATCCTGCCTGCTAGGTGTTGACGCTCTCATGGTCGTGCAGCCTGGCTTGAAAGGCGAGACCGTTGAGCATTGATTTTTAAGACATAACCAGATCTTTGAAGGCCTTTTGAAGACTCAAAGGGCTAAAGTTTTCGAGTGTTTGCTGTCTTAACCAAGCGCCATCACAGCGTTGATCTTGGCCCTGTAGAATCTCGATGCAGGCGTGAGCGACTGCCTCCGGATCGCGATGGGGAACGCGCCAGCCCACTTTGCCGTCTTGCAACGGATCGGCCGAACCGTCGTCATCGCCTGACAGCGTCGGTACACCACAGGCCATCGCTTCGAGATAAACAATGCCAAAGCCTTCTTTAGAGGGCATGACGTAGACATCAGCAAGGCGATAGTGCTCAACTAAAGCTTCGTCAGAGACAAAACCGGCAAAAACAACGTGATCGCCCACCCCTAAATCTTGAGCCATTTTGGCTAGACGTGGCTGGTCGTCGCCCCGACCAACCACTAAATATTTCACCTGGGGAAAATTCTTCAGGATTTGCGGTAAGGCTCTAATGGTGACATCGACACCTTTGTAAATGTCGCCCGACCATAATCGAGCGACCGTCATCAGTACTCGATGATGGTGTAAGCCGTATTGTTCCACGAGTGCGGGCTTGGCGGGGCCGGGGGTAAAAGCATCACCATCCACCACACAGGGCAGCATATGAAACTTATCAGGGTTCAGGTCATTGGCTTGACAGGCTAGGTCGCGACTATAGCGGCTGATTGTCCAAATCGTGTCTGCCTGCTGTAGTGCCTTTTGCTGGCGAGGCGGCACGGCCTGCCAGACTTCTTTGCCATAAGTCATTACTGTGAGAGCACTGCCAAACCATTGGCAAAGTGGGTTAAGCAGCGGAGTCAGCAACATATGGCCGCAGATAAGGCGTGAGTACTGCCGACGTCGCATATTTTGTAAAATCAACCAGGCTAATTTCAGCCGTCCAACATTGGCTGAATAACTGCCGAAATAATAAAAAGTAAACTTATCCTCTGGGGCCAATGGATTGGGATCGGTCGGCTGGTCTCTCAGGATATAAATGTCGGCGGGGGGAGATGTTGGTTGAGCAGCATAGGCTGTGAGTACATCTTTGACATAGGACTGAATGCCACCCTCAATAGAAAAGATGCTGAGGAAGACAAACCCAACGCGGTGAGAGTGATCTGAAACCATTGACCCCTTTACGGCAACAACTCAACAATGTGACTTACTCAGTGAGTGCGACCTGCCCCGACTGCAGACGCTGAAGGTCAGTCTGTACCATCTTTTCGATGAGCTGTTCGAAGGTAACTTGGGGCGACCAGTGCAAGTCGTTTTTCGCATTGCTAGGATCGGCAACGAGCTGAAAATGCTCGTCTCGGCGTAGTAGTGTCGTATTTACTTCGACATACTTTTGCCAATCGAGATTAACGCTATTAAAGGCCATTTCGACTAAGTCTTTGACGCTGTGCAGTACCCCAGTGCCAATGACATAATCCTGCGGAGTATCTGTTTGTAGCATGCGCCACATCACTTCGACGTAGTCTCCGGCAAATCCCCAATCTCTTTTAGCGTCTAAATTGCCCATCGAGAGCTTATTCATCAGACCCAGCTTAATGCCTGCAGCGGCGAGTGTGACTTTGCGGGTGACAAATTGAGGGGGTCTTCTGGGGGATTCGTGATTGTAGAGAATACCACTGCAGGCAAAGAGATTGTACTGCTCTCGATGATGGGTCATCGTCCAGTGGGCATGGAGCTTAGCGGCTCCATAAGGATTTTTGGGGCGAAAGGGAGTGGTCTCTGACTGCGGCGATTCTTGAACTGCACCAAAAATTTCTGAGCTGCTCGCTTGATAAAATCGGGTCGACAACTGCGAGTTGCGAATTGCGGTCAACAGTCTTGTGGCGGTGCCTGTGATCAAGTCCAGAGTGCCTAGCGGATCATTCCAAGAAGCGGGGACAAAGCTTGGGGCGGCTAAGTTATAGATTTCAGTTGGCTGTAGCTGGATGACTGCCGCCTGTAGCGCTTGTGCGTCTCTCAAGTCGACTGAGTAAATTTCAACTTGATCAGCTAGATCGTCAAGTTTGACGACGCTACCTTGCCGTTCAGGAGGAAGTAGCCCAACCACTCGGTAACCGCGCTCTAGCAGTAGCTGGCTCAGATAGTAGCCGTCTTGTCCGGTAATCCCGGTGATTAGCGCAGTTTTGTTCATAAGTGCGAGTGACAATACAACCAATCGTGAGAGCTCAAAAATATTGATAGGGAAGCTATGAAATCATCGAGACCAACAAAATTCTGGGCAAGCTGATAAGGCTGTCGTGTTGATGAGACCAGTTTGCCTCTGTGCAGTCATTCTGAACGGCACTAGCCTCCCGGTTGATGAAAATAGCTCGCTAGTTAACCCAGCAAACGTGGACTCTGGATGATCTGAGGGATGATACAACCCGCTAATCAAGGCTTCTATGGGGTGATTGAATGATAAAACAGCATCAAAAAATATGAATCTCTGAGGCATCTGCGTTCAGTCGTTTGCCAGACTTGCGTTTGCTGTACAGCGCTCTTGCTGCTTCCAGCATGCCCACTTTTCAGCGGGATTTATCTGCTGACAAACCGAAATTGCACCCTGGCTCAAGAGCGATGGTGGGTGATGGCGAGACAGTTTTTGCCGTTTTTCCGCAGATAGTCGACTTGATGGGTGGCGCGGCGTAAGAGGAACCAGCCATAGCCGCCGTCGACTAGCAAACTCCCTGGCGGTGGCTCTGTCAGTTGGTTCGGATCAAAGGGGTCACCGTGATCCCAGATATTGATATGGATGCGATCGCCCTCAAGATAGATCTCGATCGTAATTGGGGTCTCGGGTGGCAACACAGCATGGGCGTGACGCACGACATTCGTAAACCCTTCAGCAACGGCAATGTTGAGGCGATCGCGCTCCTGCTGGACCCACTTCAAGTCGGGCTCTAAGGAATTGTAGAAGTCTTTAAACCAGTTCTGCACCGCGAAGAGATTGTCTAATCTACTATCGACAATCAAGCATTCACATCTTGACATGATTCTACCTAGCTTTCTGTGAGGCCAGCTAGTAGATCACCCTGTGTTTCATCATCTAGGTAGATATTTGCACGAAAAAAGCCGCCGAGGCAATGAACCTCAGGCGACTTTTTATACTAACCGAGACCGTCTTAAAAGAGGCCGAGGGTCAAAGATGTATCAATAGGTAGCGTTGCGCCGATGCCCAGCCACAGAGTGACCAAAGTACCGAACATAAAAACGGTTGTTGCCACGGGGCGACGGAAAGGATTCTGAAACTTGTTCACGTTCTCTAAGAAAGGAACCAGCATCAGCCCCAAAGGAATTGCGGTCATGCCCGCGATACCCAACAGCTTGTTAGGCACGATGCGCAAGATTTGGAAAGTCGGGTACAAATACCATTCAGGCAGAATTTCCAATGGAGTTGCAAAAGGATTGGCCGGTTCGCCAACCATCGCTGGGGCGAGCACAGCGAGCGCATCACTGCAGGCGATGCTGCCCAAAATTACGACAGGAAAGATGTAGAGCAGGTCGTTTGGCCAAGCCGGTTCACCATAATAGTTGTGCCCCATGCCCTGCTTCAGCATTTCTCTCAGCTTC
>CALCPB010000751.1 GCA_937897665.1 uncultured Halomicronema sp.
GATTTGCGACGGTCTTCACAAGGAAGGATAAATGGGTGACTGAGACGTCCTAAAAAATGGGGACAAAATGGGAGGAGAAAAGCGACAAGCTATCGCTGAAGAGAGTTTAATAAGTCCAGGACTGACGCCGTTGCATCCGGTTTTGATCTCACTCCACCGTACGATCGCCGAGTTCATGACTGAGTGCTTAACCCGCTGTGATTCTGGTGAGAATCATCTCAGTTCGTGACGAAGTGCCCCATTCGAGATTAAGTTTTGGTTAAGCTGGAGGCCCTTTAGCCAAAAAATAATCTGATGTCTCCTCAAATTCTGATCTCGACCCTGCTCTCAGCGCTGCTCGCTGGCAGCCTGATCGCCCCAGCTCAAGCCAGCGATAGTGATCGGAATGAAGGGGGGCTGTCGGCTCCGCCAGCAACCGCCGAAACTCTTTACCGACAAGGCGTATTGCAATATCAGAAAGGTGATCTAGAAGCGGCGATCGCCCTTTACACCCAGGCGTTAACGCTTGACCCTGATGCCGTCACCATCTACAGCGCTCGTGCTGGTGCCTTGGGTCAGTTAGAAGAGTATGAAGCCGCGATCAGCGACTACAGCACCGCCATTGCCTTAGATGAGACTTTGGCGGCTGCCTATGGTGGCAGAGGACTGGCGCGATCGCTCAAGGGAGAAATCAACGCCGGGGTTCAGGATCTCTGGATCGCCGCTCAACTCTTTCGAGAACAGGACAAAATTGACCAGTACTTCGAGACCCTGTCCATCATTGAAGGCATTGCGCCCTAGATTGAGTGGCTGATTTTTGCCACTGATGCAAAGCTCCCAAATACGGCAAACTACACTCTGATCAAGTCACGCCAGATGGGTGAAGTCGTAATTTGACAAACCCCTTAATTCTGCATTCCGCATTCCGAACTCCGCATTCTGCTATCCCAGTGTCATTGCGATCGAGTCACTCTGTGGGAGTCTTCCAGGAGTCTCCCGCCCCGTCAGGAAAATCAGCTCTGGCCCCAATTCGCGATTAACATGGGTGAGGATTCCCTCAACCGATGTAGCCTTTCCTGTGTCTGATACCAAGCCCAGCCGTTCTCTCACCCGCATTGCCAGCATTGTCGCCGCCGCGACGCTGATTAGTAAGGTCTTTGGCCTGGTACGACAGCAGGCGATCGCGGCGGCATTTGCGGTGGGGCCGGTGGCCGATGCCTACAACTTTGCCTATGTGATTCCGGGGTTTCTGTTGGTGTTGCTGGGGGGCATCAACGGCCCCTTTCACAGCGCCATTGTCAGCGTGGTGGCCAAGCGCGATCGCGAAGATGTGGGCGAACTTGTCGAATCCATCAGCACCTTAGTCACCGTGGTGCTGGTCGGCGTCGCCCTGGCGATGGTTTTTCTGGCAGCGCCCATCATTGATTTTGTGGCCCAGGGGTTGGGCGATACTGAGCCACTGGCCCGAGAAATCGCGATTAGTCAGCTGCAAATCATGGCCCCGATGGCGGTCTTTGCGGGCTTGATTGGCATTGGCTTTGGCACGCTGAATGCCGATGATCAATATTGGCTGCCCTCCGTCAGTCCGATGTTTTCGAGTGTGGCGGTGATTGTGGGCTTGGGGCTGCTGTACGCGGCGATCGGCGCGGATATTAGCAATCCCGACTATTTTTTACTGGGTGGGGCGGTGTTGGCTGGCACCACGCTACTGGGGGCGGTGATGCAGTGGCTGGTGCAGCTACCAGCTCTGTGGCGATCGGGCTTAGGTCGATTGCGGTTGCGCTTCAACTGGCGTGACCCCGGCGTGCGCGATGTCTTTAAGATTTTGGCCCCTGCCACGTTTTCTTCCGGCATGATGCAGATCAATGTCTTTACCGATCTGTTTTTTGCCTCCTATATTCCGGCGACAGCCGCCGCATTGGGGTACGCCACCTTGCTGGTGCAAACGCCCCTGGGCATCATTTCCAACGTAATTTTGGTGCCATTCTTACCCATCTTCTCCCGGCTGACGGCCCCAGCAGACTGGCCCGAACTCAAAGAGCGCATTCGGCAAAGCCTGATGATGGCAGCCCTGACGATGCTACCGCTGGGGGCGCTGATTATGACCCTGGCGCTGCCCATCGTACAGGTGATTTACGAGCGAGGGGCCTTTGACCTGAGAGCTGCTGAGATAGTCAACTCGGTGCTGCTGGCCTATGGCATGGGGAGGTTTGTGTATCTCGCGCGGGATGTTTTTGTGAGCGTTTACTATGACTTGGGGGATGGCCAAACGCCCTTTCGCATCAGTTTGGTCAACATTGGGTTGAATGCCGTTCTCGACTTTTTCTTTATTCGCTGGTTTGGCGCACCGGGCTTGGTGTTGGCGACAGTTGGGGTCAACATCACCTCGACGATCGCCCTGGTGGTTTTGCTCGATCGCAAACTCAACGGCCTGCCCTGGCTGCAGTGGGGTCGCACCATTTTGATGTTGAGCATACTCAGCGGTGTGGCGGGCTTAGCCGCTTGGGGCACCCGATTAGGTTTAGAGCAGGTTTTGGGCATTGAAGGCTTTATCAATCGGCTATTGCAGCTGGCGATCGCCAGCACAGCGGGAATCGCCGTGTTTAGCTTAGGCACCGTCGCCCTGCGGATTCCCGAGGCGACGCTATTAGTCGAACGCCTCACGGCCCGGTTTAGGCGACGTTAGGCGATTTCCACGAAAAATCAACCCGTTTCTGCCAGTATCTTTTTTGCTGGGAATTCCCCTAGTCAGGCGGTGTGAACACGACTTGGGGCAGCAGTCGAGTCTCGTCAGTGTCGGGCACAAAGGCCCATTCAGTCATGCCTAAAAACCGACCGCCTGGCCCAAACACCTGATAGTGCTGGCAGTTCAAGTCTGCTTCTTGGAACCGATGGGGAATCTTTTGTCCCTGCTGCCAACGCCTCGCTGCGTCTGCAGACAGCACAATGCGGGGATGGTGTTTGAGGACGATCGCCGGAGCGATGGGAGTGTAGCTGTTGGTTTGCAACTGCGCTTCTAACTGGGCAAGGGAAAGGCTGCTTTCGAGCGTAAAACCACTGCTTTTTGTCCGTTCTAATCCGGCCAAGGTGCCACCCACGCCGAGGAGAGCGCCCAAATCACGGGCAATGGAGCGAATGTAGGTGCCCGCACCGCAGGCAATATCCACGGTGAGTTCAGGAAACTCGCCCGGCTGCCAGGCGACCGGGGTAATGTGGTGCACGGTGACGGTACGTTTGGGTACGTCAATTTCTTTGCCCCGGCGGGCCTGATCATACAGCCGCTGCCCCTGCACTTGAATGGCGCTGTAGCGGGGCGGTACCTGTTCGATCGTGCCGATAAAAGTGGACAAGGGAGCGATCGCGGCTGATTCGGTTAGTGACGGCGCGCCCGCTGAATAGCAAACCTCTCCTTCGAGATCGTCGGTGGTGGTAATGATGCCGAGGCGAATGACGGCTCGATAGGCTTTATCAGGCGGTAAAAACTGCAGCAAACGGGTCGCTCGCCCGAGAGCAATGGGCAGCACGCCAGAAGCCTTGGGATCTAGGGTGCCCCCGTGGCCGACCTTTTTGAGATTGAGCAAGCGTCGTACCTTAGCCACGCAATCGTGAGAGGTCCAGCCGACAGGCTTGTATAAATTGAGAAATCCGGCGATCACGGTTAGAGGTCACTGAACAATTGAACGGGTGACTCAACATCTCACCCGGGTCGCGATCGCCCTTCCCGTTAAGGGGACGGCACTCACGGTGGCTTAGACATCCACTTTAACAAGGCTAAAAAAGATTCACGGGTCGCTGACAGGCAA
>CALCPB010000752.1 GCA_937897665.1 uncultured Halomicronema sp.
ATGCCGTCGAGGTTGACATTAATCACCGCCAGACAGTCCTCTAGGGGCACAGCCCATAGCGGGGCCGGTGTGTTGATTAGCCCCGCAGTGTTGATCACCAGATCAGGCACACCCGTGTGGCTTACGACCTGCTGGCACCATCGACTGACGCTGGCATCATCCGCGATGTCAATTGCCATAAATTGGTGCGGCGTTGGGTAGGCTTGCGTGAGCTCGGCTATTTTGGCGGCATTGCGAGCACAGCCCGAGACCCGATGCCCTTGAGCGATGAAAGTTTCCGTCATTACCCGCCCCAGCCCCCGGCTGACTCCGGTAATGACAATATGCTTGTTCATTTCTCGCTGGGTTTGTATGGATGGCGTGCAAAATTGATCCTAACGGATTTTGTCATCGTGCCCCCACATCCTTTCCTCTTCAAGTTCTTGCAGGATCGCCTCGGCAGTTGCCTCAGGGGCATCAATGTGAGGCGCATGCCCTGCCCCTGTGATCCACACCAAACGACTGCGAGGGAGCGCTCGTTTAAACCTCCAGGCATCTTCAGTGCCTAGCGTGCGATCGCGATCTCCCCAAAGGATCAAGGTGGGCTGTTGGATAGAGGCAATCTGCGGAGCCAAGTCGCTATAGCCACCACTTCGGGTGAAAGATACAATCCCTTGCTTCCAGCCGGGCATCGTTTGATGGAGCATGGCACATAAAATCTTGTCCGTTTGGCTGGAGCCGGTAAACGGCAGCATTGCCGCTGCCTGAAACGCCATGCTTTTGCGGAACTGTAGCCAGTCGGCGCCCCAGGTCAGCAGCGAGGCATCCAGATACTGACCCAGCGGAAAACTGCCAGAAAAGCCGACGCTATCCACCAGAATAAGCCGCTCCACACAGTCCGGATGCCTCAGCGCAAAGTCAATGGCGATCGCCCCGCCCAGCGAAGCCCCTAGCAGTACAACCGGACGGTTAATGAGCTGCCGCCAAGTGGCATAAAGATGCTGGCGAATCGTGCTGGGTGCGATGGCGATAGACGGCATATAGGCCGTGAAGCCAATTCCCAACACATCGAGTGCATAGGTGGCTTTGTGGGGAGCCAGGTAAGGAATCAAGTGGCGAAATTCTAATGCCGAGCTGTCAAACCCAGGGAGCAGGATCAAAGGTGCTGAACCGGCTGGTGTGGGCTTGCCGGTCGCCATCACGGCGGTCGGGACCGTGACTGGAGGCTCGCCAGTCACCAGAGCAGAGACTGTGACGAGCTGGCGTTGAAGGTGATTCAAGCAGGCAATGGCATCGCTGTCCTGAATCTGCTGAGCTAAGGTCGGCAGAAACGGTTCGAGATCAGACTTAGGAATTATGCGGTTGAAGGGCATCGCAAAATACACCACCCAAATAGAGGCGATTCACCTATGGCTGGTTGACGCCGGTTTGCCTGAGCCAGCTCCCCACCGCTGAGGCCCTCTGGTTGGGATTTCCTCTTCCCTCGCGCCATGTCATCCGGCACCAGCCAGTCTTGGAACAGCTAGAACATCAGCATATCAATCTAAAAGGAGTACGCCAGGCGATCAATTTGCACCATTTCTACCTAGTCGGCCCAGCGATCGCTTAACTTCTTTGCTTTGATGCGGCTGGCTTTGACTCTGTCAATTGCATAGTGCCGAACTTAGGCGACCAAAACTCCCCTCGACTCTGGAAGAAAGCAACCTCCTGACACTTACCTCGGCGATGCTCCAAAATCGAACAGCGCAGCATCACTTTCTCTTGGCCCGCCTTGGTGTAGATGTAGCGCTCCAGCATCGCTCCGCAAACTGGACAGGGCCTGTCAACAAACATCTCTGGATTGAGGGCTTGCCGCTGAGCATGAGGCAGTTCATAGCGCTTTGCTCTAGCATTCCAAAACATCACGGTGCTACAGCCTGCACCCGAGCATTTTAGGAAGTGCTTGGCTTTCATCTTCTTGGAACGCGACGGGACTTTGTTCATGGCCTCGCCACAGGTTGGGCACTGGGTCTTGGTCGGTTGTCCCTGGGTCGGTGTCGTCTTAGCGGTTGAAGATCGTCTCGCAGCGTTCGCTGCCGATGCCGGTAGTTTTTGAATAGAGGTTGGTAGGGACACA
>CALCPB010000753.1 GCA_937897665.1 uncultured Halomicronema sp.
TTGCCAACGTCTACCGCGCATGAAAACGGTTATTCCCCTCATTGCCCAGCTCTCCGAGGCCGAAACAGCTGCTTGGCTGGCAGTTTTGAAACTGGCCCTACCCAATTGCACCGTAGTCTTAGCCGCAGATCTCAGCGCTGCCCAGCGGGCCACTGTTGAGGTCGCAATCGTCGCGAATCCTGACCCGGCTGACCTCTTAGCGCTACCTCGGTTGCGGTGGGTGCAGAGCCTCTGGGCCGGGGTCGAACGGTTAGTTGCGGAAACAGCTGGGGCCGAGTTTGCGATCGTCAAAATGAGCGATCCACAACTCGCTGCCACGATGGCCGAAGCGGTACTGGCTTGGACGCTGTATTTGCATCGCGACATGCCCCGTTATCAGGCTCAGCAGAGGGATCAGATCTGGCAACAGCATTTTTTGCCGCTGCCATCACAAAGAACTATTGGCCTTTTGGGACTCGGCGATTTGGGTACACAGGCCGCTGAGAGACTGGTGCAGCAGGGCTTTACCGTCTGTGGCTGGAGCCGTACCCTCCGCGCGATCGCCGGAGTCGAGACGTTTTCTGGTGAAGCGGGGCTCAACGACGTACTCCAGCAGAGCCAAATTGTGGTTTGTCTCTTGCCGCTAACTAAGACCACACACCATCGCATAAATCATCAGACACTGGCCCTTTTACCGCAGGGAGCCTCACTGATCAACTTTGCTCGGGGGGCGATCGTAGACACTGATGCCCTTATGAAACATTTGGATTGCGGGCATCTCAGCCATGCCGTATTGGATGTGTTTGACACTGAACCCTTGCCGTCCCACAGCCCACTTTGGCACCATCCTCAGATAACGGTGCTGCCTCACATCGCCGCTCCTACCAATAAACAAACTGCTGCCTTAGTCGCCGCGACCAACATCGACCGATTTCTCGCCCACGGCGAGATTCCTCCCAGCGTGGATAGACAGCGTGGCTATTGATACAGGACTTACGCAGTTGCATCCGATTTTGATCCCTGGACCCTCAGATCTGTCGAAGGCTTTGCCTCATCCTGGGGGCGATCGCCCCGCGCTGCCGGTTAAGTTCAAGCAGCGCTTCAATCACACGCCCAAGCACAGAGACTTGATTTGCCAGGGTTGGGGCAGTGCCACCCTTCTACGATCGGGACGCTATTTTTGAGTGACTCCCTGGTGTAGCGGTGCGATCGCCTCCTCCCCCCGAGTACTTCACAGCCGAATTAAGACGATCCTGACCGCTTTTCTGCTCCCTGCTCCCTCTTGCCCCCTTGCTCCCACTCCCTCACTGCCCCTTCGCCCCCAGATCTCAAACTGTCTCAATCACCGGCATTTCACACTAACCCTGCCGCTGCAACAACGACGTCGTGGAATACAACAGCAATGCCGTCCAGATACAGCCAAAGGTCACCGCATGAGTCGGAGTAAACGGTTCGCGGTAGAGAAACACCCCCAACATCAGCTGCAAGGACGGTGCTAGATATTGAAAAAATCCCAGCGTCGAAAGCCGTAACCGCTTAGCCGCATTGTTAAACCACAGCAGCGGCATTGACGTCATCACTCCCGCGCCCATGAATAGCAAACTCAGAGGCAGCGTCGTCCCAAAATTTCCCACTCCCGTCGCCTGCCAATACCCCACCAAAGCCAACGCCACGGGCGTAATCATCAGCGTTTCCATCGCTAGCCCCACCAACGGGGCAACGACCACCACCTTGCGCAACAACCCGTAGAAGGCAAAGGTCAAAGCCAATCCCAGAGCAATCCAGGGCACCGTGCCCAACTGCCAGACAAACTAGCCCACCCCGCCCGCGGCCAACACTACCGCTAACTGCTGCCCTCGGTGCAGTCGTTCTCGCAAAAAGAGGAACCCCAGCAACACGCTCACGAGCGGATTGATGAAATAGCCCAGACTGGTTTCCACCACGCGATCGCTGTTGACGCCATAGATATAGAGGCCCCAGTTGCCGGTGAGCAGGGTGGCTGAGACCAACAGCATCCCCACCCGGCGGGGAGACTTTAGCAAAGCCCCCACTTCTGCCTGCCGCTGCTGAATCAGCAAAATGCCACTCAAAAACACTAGCGACCAAATCATGCGATGGCTTAGCACTTCCACCGCCGAGCTTTGCTGAAAAAACTTCCAGTAAATGGGGAACAGCCCCCAAGCACCGTAGGCAAGCAGAGCATATAGGCTGCCAGCACGCGCTGACGACGGAGACGGACGCAAATCGCTCAAGCAATCGATACCAATGCGACAAGGCTTTATCCTACAGCGCCTGCGATCGCCGACAGCATCCGCCTCAAATCGTCCCCCAGATTTTCCATAGTCCTGACGCCGGCGCGCTTTGGGTTCAGCGACTGAGATAAGATGTCAGAGCAAAAGTAACCCTGCTGCCTGGTGGGAAAGTTCGGTGGGTGGGTATTCCACAAATCCGACACTGTGCCGCAACTGTGATCGTCAAGCGCTGATCTGCAGGCTTTGCAGTTTGCCTATCAATGCAGCAGCCTTGACGTCAGTCAGAATGCCACCGGGAGCTTTACTGTCTACCGCCTGCGATGCACAGGCTTGGAGATCAATAGCGACATGACGATCGCCCACATTTTGAATCATCCCGGTATCTTTGATACGGCTACAACCCTCCCGTTCCCCTCCTTACCGCAACAACGTCCGCTCCTACTCATTGGTCACGGCAGTCGTGACGCCCCAGGCCGCCAAAACGTGCTCGACTTTGCGGCCGCTTACCAAGCCCTCGATAGTTCTCGTCCGGTCATTCCCTGCTTTTTAGAACTGACAGAACCGACCATTCAAGACGGCGTCGATCGCTGTGTGGCGGAAGGATATACGGACATTTCCGCGCTGCCAGTCTTGCTCTTTGCCGCTCGACATAACAAATTTGACGTTACCAACGAACTCGATCGCGCCCGCGCTCGGCATCCTCAGGTGACCTTTCATTACGGACGGCACTTTGGCATCACGCCCGAAATTTTGGCGCTGTGGCGCGATCGCCTGATGCAGCTCGACCAGCCCGCTCACAATCCCACTGGCATTGAGCGCCAAGATACCGTCTTGCTCTTTGTTGGGCGAGGGGCGAGTGATCCCGATGCCAATGGTGATGTCTATAAGCTGGCCCGCATGGTGTGGGAAGGTAGCGGCTACGATACTGTCGAAACCTGCTTTATTGGCATTGCCCACCCCCGGCTCGAAGAAGGCTTCCGGCGAGCCCGACTATATCAGCCCAAACGGATCATCGTGCTGCCGTACTTCCTATTCACCGGGGTGCTGATGAAAAAGATTCAGGATATTGCCGCTCAGCAACAGGTCCTGCACCCCGAAACGGCGGTCGTTTGTCTACCGGAAATGGGCATTCACCAACAGCTTTTAGGAGTTATGCGCCGCCGTGAAATTGAAACGCAGCAAGGGGCTGTTGCGATGAACTGTGAGCTGTGCAAGTTTCGCTTAGCGGCCGCGAGTGATGAAGCTGTCACCGGTCACGGTCACCATCATCATCACGGACACGGTCACAGCCACGATCATCATGGTCATGAGCACCCGATGGAAGACCCCTACGCTGAGCCCGCCCAATATCACGAGCGCATCTGGCAGGTACCTTAAGTGGTCCAGCAAAAGTCTGAACTAATCCACCAGTTGTTGCACGTCTTCTACTGGCAAACCAGTAATCTCAGCAATTTGCACAATATCTAAGTTTGCCTGAATGAGCTTTTGAGCGATCGCCTGGATCTTATTTTCAGCTTGCTGTCGTTCTTGTTCAGCTTGCTGTCGTTCTTGCTCAAAAGCTTCTTGGGGTGTCGGTATCCACTGCTCGTTGGCGTCATACCAACGTAACCAACTGCGATGAATACCTTGATAGTGCCCCTGCCAAACGCCTAGGCCAAGGTTCAGAGCTGGCACCCAAAATTTCTGATTGTCAATGGTTTGGGGCTCATATATGCCTTGATTCAACACAAACGCCCGGAACTGATTATCGTAACGGTCAAATAAAAAGTAGTAAGGGACGCGCAAAATATCTTGGTAGACCTGCCATTTACCTGGTGCCTGGTTGGGCTGTCGCGATCCCTGACCTAGATCTTCCGCTTCGGTGCCAGGTGATAGCAGTTCAACAACTATGGTAGGACTCACGCCTTCTTGCCACATCACATAGCTCAAACGCATGTCGTGATGATCGTATAGCCGGGGTACCCCGAGGGACAAAAACCAATCCGGACGCTTGTGACAGAGGGGATGACGAATGTCGTAATACAGATTGAGATCCATCCCTGTAAAAAAATTGTCATCGCGATAGCCGCTGAGGCTTAGAGTCGCACTCAGCAGTTGCGGTTGCAGGGCATGAAATTCGTCTGGCAAACCCGGTTCATTTGGATCTTCGCTAGGAAGATCATACATAGTGGGTAAGGTTTCTCGCGGCGATCGCGGCGGGTCGGTTTGTGCAACGCGGGGCCATGAAAACATGATTCGTCCCTGTCTAACGGACGGCATGATAAGCCTGGATTTTAACAAACTCCGCATCAGCGTCGATGATCCGCCGCCACTGCTGAAGTCAGTGCCACCATTTAAAACCCCTGGTTGGGGAACCGATGCGGTAACTTCTGCGCTTAAATGACTGCCCCAAGGCAGACGTTTTCTGTACGAGTCTGGCATTGCCAGACTCGGCGGTCGCGG
>CALCPB010000754.1 GCA_937897665.1 uncultured Halomicronema sp.
ACCGCTGTTTGAAACAGTGGAAGACCTGAAACGTGCGCCCTCAGTGATGCGATCTCTGTTTGATCTACCGCTCTATCGCGCGGTGACCCAGGGCGGGCGATCGGAAGCAATCACGAGTTCTGAGCCGGTGCCCAAACCGATTCAGGAAGTAATGCTGGGCTACTCCGACAGCAACAAAGACTCCGGTTTTCTCAGCAGCAACTGGGAAATCCACAAGGCTCAGCAGGCCCTGCAGGCCACTGCCGATGACTTTGGCATCGCGCTGCGCATCTTTCACGGTCGGGGCGGCTCGGTGGGTCGGGGCGGCGGCCCTGCCTACGAAGCCATTTTGGCTCAGCCGGGTGCCAGCTTGAACGGACGTATCAAGATTACTGAACAGGGAGAGGTGTTGGCCTCAAAATACAACCTGCCCGACCTTGCCCTCTACAACTTAGAAACCGTCGCTACCGCTGTGATTCAGGGCAGCCTGCTGCACAGCAGCGTCGATGAGATCGAGCCCTGGAACGAAATCATGGAAGAGTTGGCCGCCAGCTCACGGCGACATTATCGTGCACTGATCTACGAACAGGCCGACTTTGTTGATTTCTTTCACCAGGTCACCCCGATCGAAGAGATCAGTCAGCTGCAGATCAGTTCACGCCCCGCTCGCCGCAAAGGCAAAAAGACCCTAGATAGCCTCCGGGCCATTCCCTGGGTCTTTAGCTGGACGCAGGCTCGATTTTTGCTACCTGCCTGGTACGGCGTTGGCACGGCTCTGCAAGAGTTTCTGGCCGAAGACCCCGAAGAGCGTCTGAAGCTGCTGCGTTATTTTTATCAAAAATGGCCGTTCTTTAAGATGGTCATCTCCAAGGTCGAGATGACCCTAGCCAAAGTGGATCTACAGATTGCTGAGCACTATGTTCACGAGCTGACGCAGACGTCAGATCAAGAACGGTTCCACGTTCTCTTTGAGCAAATTTCTGAAGAGTTTTTCACCACGTCAGAAATTATCTTGACGATTACCGGCCATCGCCGCCTGCTCGATGGCGATCCCGATTTGCAGCGCTCAGTCCATCTACGCAACGGCACCATCGTGCCCCTAGGCTTCATTCAGGTAGCGCTATTGAAGCGACTGCGTCATTATCGCAGCGCCGTCTCGGGTGTCATCAAATCTCGATACAGTCGGGAAGAATTACTGCGCGGAGCCTTGCTCACCATCAACGGTATCGCCGCTGGCATGAGGAACACGGGCTAATCCCGGCCATTGTAAAGCTTTGTAACAATAGTCTAGCGAACCCAGAGTTGTTTGCTTGAATTAACGCGTGACATCTCACTTAACATTGCTTGAACCTTTTTATTGATAAGGGTTTTCAATGATTTGGTGAGGCGTCTTCAAGGTTCAGTTTTGGCGTGCATGTTGGCAGCGGCGGGTAGCTGCGGAAGCGCTATCTCTGTGTATTAATTGCCTGCCTGAGGAGTGATTCGAAATGAAACAGATCAAACGTCGGTTGATGCAGGCAGCGATCGCCTCTGCCCTGGGTGGGGCACTCGCGGGGGCTTCTGCCGTGATGGCTCCAAAGGCAGCCAATGCGCAAGCCGCTTACGGCAGCTATGTCGGTATTGGTGCCGCGTTTGGCCTGACTGAAGAAGCTGAAACGGGCCGCGGTGACGGATTTGGCGGCGTGATTACCGGACGCTATCGCTTCTTGCGGATGCCGGTGTCGCTACGGGCAACGGCCTTCATTTTTGGCAATAATTTGACCATCGTGCCGACCGTTTCCTATGACTACCCCTTGAGCTGGAATGCTGATATCTACCTCGGTGCGGGCGTTTCCTTCCCCACCGGCGACGAAGATGATCCTTCACCTGTGGGTAATGCGACCTCTTTTGTCTTGCAGCCCGGTATCGACTATATGTTCCCCAACAGTCGTCTAGCGCTGTTTGGCAACGCCATTATTGCCTTTGGCGGCTATCGCGAAGGCGGCAATACAGCTATCTCCCTACAAACGGGCGTGGGCTATCAGTTCTAACTGCAGAATCCGGATATCTCAAACGTCTGAGTTGACAGACTTGATGGTAGCGATAGGTAGAAAGCTTTTGCTCTCTACCTTCTTTTTTGTCAATCGTTTGAACGACATTTGTTCTTCATTGTAAGAGGGCAGATGGACGAAATTTTCCATGCGATGCTGATACTCCTGCCCGTCAACTCCTCCAACGCCAGCCCCCAGTCCTCAGCCCCCCAGTCGATACCGAGCCGGGTTTAATGGCCATCCTGGCCGTTCTTGAGCAGTCAGTGAGGAGGGGCAAATAGTTTGGGTTGGGGCAGGCTAGGAAGCCTATCCAACGGTTTTTCTCTTTCGGTCAGATTGTCTAAAAATCGTAATCGACCTCCTCAAGATACGAGCACCGCGCTTTTATGGTTTACCGGTAAAGGGATACCCAGGGGACTGCGGCGAGATCGCCCCAACACGCCTCACCAGAGCTCCACAGCAACTTAAACAAAGCAACCATCGACACCTCAGGCCAGATATCGCCCCGTTGAACCGACACCGCCGCCGCCAAGACATTTGAACTAAGAAACAAATGTATTAAACTAATTCAAACGGACTACCATGACTGACAGCAAGGACGGAGAAACCCGATGGAATTTGGCAAGCCGCTGGGTTCGGTCATTGAAGGATCCCTGATTCGGGGATTAGAGGTGCGTCTGCACCCCGACGTGTCGGTTGAAGATCTGCGCGTGGGCAAGTTTTTGATCGTGCAGGGACGGCGATCTCGCTTCTT
>CALCPB010000755.1 GCA_937897665.1 uncultured Halomicronema sp.
TTTGCAGGCGACCTGGCAGGTGGAAAGCTTGCTCAATCAGTTTGGCAGCCAGCTTGAAGTATCGGTATATCTAGACAGCGGCGGGCAGGCCGATTCGTTGCAGGCGACGGTGGCAGCGCTGCCCGAGGTAACGACCGTGGAAGCGGTACCCAAAGAAGCCGCTTGGCAAGAACTAGTCACGGATCTGGGTATTTCCGATATCGCGGGGGCAACGGAGCAGCTCAAAGGCAATCCGCTGGTCGATGCGCTGCGGGTCAAAGCACGTCAGTCAGAAGCGGTGCCAACCTTAGCCGCCCAGTTACTGAATCTAGAGGGCGTCAATGAGGTGCTGTATGTTGACGAAGCGGTGCAGCGCATCCAGCAGCTCAATGATGGGCTGCGATGGTCCAGCTTTTTTGTAATTAGCGTGCTGAGTCTGACCGCGATCGCGGTGATTACGACCACGATTCGGCTGATTGTGATGGCCCGCCGCCACGAAATCGAGGTAATGCAGCTGGTGGGGGCAACTCAAATTTGGATCTATTTGCCCTTTATCCTCCAGGGCACCTTTTTTGGTTTAGTGGGCGCTGGCGTCGCCTGGGGATTGCTCATCGGGATTCACCAGTTTCTGTACGAGGTGGTGAACCAGCAGCCTGACTTTATTCAATTTGTCGTGAATGGCTTGCGCCTCACCTCTAAGCAGACGATTTTGCTGCCTTCCTCACTGCTGGGCCTCGGCTGCGCGGTGGGACTGATGGGCAGCCTGGTAGCCGTGCGAAAATATGCGCTGCGATAAGGCCACCCGGCCCCCATAACCGCATCAGCGCCCGCCCAGAGGCTGGCTCCCTTGGCTCTAGCTGGAATACCGAGTAGAACCTGACGCCTCAACCAACTAGCAGCTAGCCTCGCTCTTCCTCATCTTCGAGATAGGCGGTTTCTTCCACGTCGGTGGTGTTCAGTTCGTCTTTAAAGCTCCGCAGGGTCTTGCCCAGGGCATTGCCCAGTTCAGGAATCTTTTTGGGGCCAAAAATCAAGAGGCCGACCCCCAGCACCAGAATGACTTCAGTCCAGCCAATATTAAACATAACCAGGGCTCCGTAGGGATATCTTAAGTGAGCGAACGAATCGGTTAGGCGTCGTCAGGCAGCCCTTCAGAGCAACCCGGTTGAACGCGATTATTTCCGGAAAGCGTGGGTCAAAAACTGAATTTACCGTACCATCTTCCCCCTAAACGCTGGCCTTGGCCGGTTCAAAACGGATATTGGCTTGTCGCAGCCGATGCATGGCTTCACCCAGGCGATCGCAGTCCGCAATCAGACTCACTCGCACATAGCCTTCGCCCCCCTTTCCAAAGGCGTTCCCTGGGGTGAGGACCACCCCTGTCTGCTCTAGCACTGACAGCGCAAAATCGGTGGAAGAAACGCCCGGGGGGCAGGCCACCCACAGATACATCGTGGCGCGAGTTTTGGTCACCTGCCAGCCCAGGGATGCGAACTCTTTGATGAGAAAGTCCCGCCGGGTACGATAGCGGGTTTGCACTGCTTCTAAATATTGGTCAGGCAGCTGCAGCGCCGTTTCAGCCGCTTTTTGCAGCGCCGAAAAAATACCGTAGTCAAGGTTGGTTTTGAGCGTCCGCAGCCCCTGAATGATGTGACGGTTGCCGACGACAAACCCCACTCGCCAGCCCGCCATATTGTAAGTTTTGGAAAGGGTGTGAAATTCGACACCAATCTCTTTGGCTCCCGGAATTTCGAGCAGGCTCGTCGGCTGATAGTGATCAAAAGCGAGTTCCGCATAGCACAGGTCATGCACCAACATGATTTCGTAGCGGCGCGCAAAGGCGACAATCTCTTCAAAAAACTCGCGGGGCGCAGTCGCGGCGGTGGGGTTGTTGGGGTAGTTAAAAAAGAGAACTTTGGCCTGCTCAGCCACCGCATCGGGAATGGCCGCTAGGTCAATCAGCCAGTCATTGGCCGCCGTTAACGGCAAATCGACAATTTGCCCCCCCGCGATCGCGGGACCGCGAAAATGAGCCGGATAGGCTGGCGTAGGCACTAGCACCACGTCACCGGGATTGATATAGGCCATCGCCAGATGCGCCAATCCCTCTTTAGACCCCAGCAGCGGCAAGGCTTCACCGTTAGAGTCGAGGGTGACGCCATAGCGGCGGTGATACCAGCGGGTAATCGCGGCTCGAAAGCTGCCGGTGCCTTCAAAAGGCGGGTAGCCGTGGTTAGCCACATCTTGAATGGCACTGTAGGCGGCATCCACCACCGGCTGGGGTGTCGGCCCATCAGGATTGCCCATGCCCAAGTCAATCAGATCCAGCCCGCGATCGCGGGCTGCTGCTTTGAGTTCTTCTAATCGGGCAAATACATAGGGGGGCAGCCGTCGCACGCGGTCCGCCGGTTGCAGCCAATCCAGGTTCATGCTGACGATGCCTCTCATACAGAGCTCAACGCTCACGGTCAGGTGTGCAAAATCTATCAGATTTTTGCCCCCTAGCGACCAAAGTTAACGCTGAGGCGTAGATTTTTCATGAGAGGGGGACGCTGAAGCTGAGGCGTTAGCCGATTTGGTCACTTTCATCGGTGGAGTGGTCGTGGTCACTAGCGCGCCCATGAGCGCCTCTGGGGTAACCGCAAACGGCAAGTGGTGAATATCTGAGTCCGGCCGACAGGCAATGGCGGCAGCTTGCTGCAGTTCGCTCACCCGAACATCCTCCATCGCCATATCAGCCAGCGTTTTGGGCAGACCAATCGTGTCATAGAACTGAATAAGTTGCTGACGAGAGGTCGCAGCGAGAGCCGATTGCTGGGCAATTTCTTCTAAGCGCAGCTGCACCAAAATGCCATAGGCCACTTTTTCACCGTGCAGCATGGGGTGGCTCGCCGGTAGATGAGTCAACCCATTGTGCACGGCGTGGGCCGCCACGGTCCGACACTGGGCACCACCCAAGCCTCCCATCACCCCAGCCAACAAAACACAGGCATCGACCACTTCACGCCAGTCGTCACCGCCGGGTGCGGCCAAGGCTCCTGGGGTTTTTTGCCAGAGGAGGTCACGGAGCACTCGCGCCTGCTGCACAGCGGCGATGGTCAAGGTATGTTCCGACGCGCCACTGCTGACAAAACCTTCGTACCACTTGGCAAGGGCATCACCGATGCCCGCGATGAGGGTACGCGGCGGCGCCGTAGCAATCAGGTCGTAATCCAAAATGAGTAAATCGGGGCAGCGATCTAACGCGACGTCATAAAGAGACGCGCCGGTTTCTGAATAGACGTTAGACAGCGCTGTCCAAGCGGCACAGGTCGCCGCCGAGGTCGGCACGGTGATGACCGGTAGCTGCCTCTGCTGGGCAATGAGTTTGGCAGCATCTAACGCTTTGCCGCCGCCCACCCCAATCACAACATCAGCAGCGTGGGCCTGAGCTGCCGCTTGGAGCTGACTGAGAGCAGTTTCGCTGCAGTCATTACCATAGCTGGCTGAGCTGGCAGTGAGGCCCGCCAGCGCCGGCTTCAGAAAAGGGGCAGCGATCGCGAGGGTGCGATCGCCGCCAATCAGTAGGGGGCGTTGCCCTAACCGGGCAATCACCTCGCCGACAGTCGCCAAAACTCCGGCACCGCGCCTCACCTGGGCGGGTGCCACCATCAGGGTGGGAAACGTAGGTGTAGTCATCGAGTCAAACTCAAGGATTAGGTGTTGTCTTCAGCGGTAGAGGGCAGTGCTTGCAAGGCCGCTTCATCGAGCTGAATCGAGAAGGGGATTTCGGCATCGCGTTGAGGGGCGGGCTGAATCTGCCCCAGATAGACCAAATTAGAAATACCACCAGATTCATGGCGAATCGTGCGCGCGCGAATGGTGGGTGTACTGCCTTGGCTGCCCAAACGGCTCGGCTTGAGCAAATTGCTGGCGGCCTGCTGCAGAGTAGCTTCCAGCTCAGTAGGGGTGATGGTATCGGGCACCTTGATGACGATTTGAGCCGCCCCAGAGTCATAAACGGTATTAAAGGGAATCGCCCCCGGTACGGTTGCACGGGTAAACGGCTCAAAACTCAATCCCAGCAGTCCCCCAGTGAGCACCCCCATAAAACTAGTGATCCCCACCAATCGAAAGCGAAATCCCCAGCCCAGCACAAAGGCCAGGAAGGTAATCCCTGCCATCGTCAGGGTGGCAATGCCGAAATACTTTGTAGCAACCAAAAATTCTGCAGGTGTTGGCATCGGGTTCAAGGTTTCAGCTAAAAGGGGCAAACAAACTCAAGTCTGAGTTTGCATAAAGATTCAAGTGGTTTTGAGTACTGATGTTTAGTTTCTGATCGTATCAGTTTCATCGAGCTTTGCCGAAAAGCGAATAGCGAGCTTTGGGATCAACATCGCACTGACTGTGGGCATACAGGCTTGCACAGAACTATCGCGATTGAGACTAACAAGTGCCAAGCC
>CALCPB010000756.1 GCA_937897665.1 uncultured Halomicronema sp.
GCATACCAGTACATCTTATTTAGGCATCTCAGCCATCATCATGCTGTTGTTTCGGGTTTTGCCGCACACACGCATTTATTGGAGTGATGTCTTTTTCGGAGGGTTAGCGACTTCTGGGCTGTTTATGCTGCTGCAGCACGTTGCGAGCAACAGCATTATTCGGGTCGGCGAGCAGTTTTTATCCTACGGGGCGGTCGGCAGCGTCATGATTTTGCTGCTGTGGATCTTTTTGAGCTGCCAGGTCTTCTTTCTGGGATGTGAACTAACCTACGTCTACACCTACTTATTGGGGAGCCGGAGTGGTGTGGCTCCTTACCTCAAAACTTTTGAGGTTGACAAACCAAGGCAGTGAACTCGGATGCAGGTTCAGGGGTTCTCTGTTGAACTCTGCAAGTATTGGTGACGACCAAGACTTCTGGTTCGCAATAGCTCGCGCTAACGCTGTAAGGCTCTGTCAATAGCTGCTTGAGACCTGCTTGGTTACCTTCCAGAAGAGTAGAGAACGGATATCTTTAACGACTGAATTCGGCTTGTTGTCGTTGAAGGTTAAATTGAGTCGTGTTCCTGGGCGGCAGTTTTTGTGGCTGATCGGGGGATGCTGGGGATGATACACCCCCAAGTCAGCTATTGAAGATCTCAATCTGATAGATTTGAATTCGACTTATTGATGAACTGTCGAGTCATGAAAGTCTCGCTACGACTACGCTTACAGTGCACGTTACGTATTTGCTGATGCACGAGAGGAATTCTTGCTATCGGTAACTTTCTCGGTTGGTAACAAATAACCTGAGCTAGACTGATGCATAGATATTGATGCAGTTCATTCTGCAGTCCTGAATCAAAGCAACGACAATACCCCTGAGCGTATGACTACACAAACAGCAGCCCAAGAAAAAGGCATTTTGATGTCTGAGACCGCTCTGCAGCATGTGAAGATGCTCAAAGAGCAACAAGGTGGACAAGAGCTGTGCCTGCGGGTCGGCGTTCGTCAGGGTGGTTGCTCAGGCATGTCTTATCTAATGGATTTTGAAGACCCCACTAACATTGGCGAGCATGACGAAGTCTATGACTACGATGGCTTCAAGGTTGTCTGCGATCGCAAAAGTCTGCTCTACCTCTATGGCTTGATGTTGGACTACAGCAACGCTCTCATCGGTGGCGGCTTTCAGTTCACGAACCCCAATGCAGCGCAAACGTGCGGCTGTGGCAAATCCTTCGGCACTTAGAGGGTTAATTGCACCAATTGAATTAAAATCCTGATTACAGCAGGTTTGGGTTCCTTGGGATCTGAACCTGCTGTACGCTTTATGACGGTGGCAAGTGGATTTACATTAATGACTCAAAGCGCCGAATCGCTGTTTGAACAAGGTATTGAACAATATAAAGCTGGGGCAGAAGCCAGTGAGCTTATCCCCGTATTCAAAGAAGTCTGTGATCTGGCACCCAAGAGTAGTCCGGCTCTGACCTGCTTAGCCTGGTTGTATCTTCTGGAAGAAAAACCAAAATCGGCTTTAAAGGCTGCTCAAAAGGCTGTTAAGCTATCGCCTCAAGATCCTCAAGGCCGCGTGAACTTGGCTCTGGCTTTATTAGAAACTGGCAAAAAAGGCGTGCGAGAGCACATTGACGAGGCCTTACAAGTCATGATGCTGTCGTCAGATTTGAAAGAAGAAGTGCAGAAGAACGTTGAAGAAGGATTAAGCCGTAAGCCAGATTGGGGCAATCTCAGGAGAATCCATAAATGGCTGTTTGAAAGCTAGTGTTAGAGAGCATTTGAGCCTGATCCTCAGGCTCTTTTTTTTGACTTCTTTCTGCCACTTTGTAAAGGATGATGTACTGAATTTTGCCGGAAAGCAGGGATGTCCTGTGGCCAGTCATAGGCTCCAAAAGGTATGCGGTTTAACTGTTTTCGGGTTTTGAGATCTCACTGAAAACAACTTTGAACAGCAGTGGGGATCACTGGGGATCATATAAATAACTTAACGGTATGCTCATAATTCCAGTGATAAGGTTTACTCAATGAACCGATAAGGTTTGCTTAAGTTTTGTCTAGCCACATTAAATTACGGAGTTAAGATCCCATGGTTGCACGCACTGTGAAAGTTAAACCAGAAACTCGTAATCACAAGGGCTTTTTCGTTCAAGAGACAGCCTATGAGTTGGTCGGTATTGAGCAGTCCGGTTGGGCTTTGATCTGTATCGATGAGGCCACCTGTCATTATGTTGATCCTGATAATTTAAAGGGCAGCGAAATTGATCACGTTGATGTTGATTAGGGGTCTGTAAGTGCCTGCGCTATTGATTTTTGTGAGATCTCGGTTATTCATAAAGGGTTTGTAGGATAGCTCTAATTTAGCTGCTGAATGTCAGATTTTTGATGATCTCATGTAGCTAGTTCTCAAATCTTGGATAGCCGCGTTTTGTTGGAAATAACATGAGCTTTTTGATTGACGGTCTTGCCAGGATTTTGCCTTGGCGAGACCGTTGGTTTATGAGGCGAGCTTCTTTGTTGACCGAGTTTGGTCGCATTTTGAAAATTGCTGGCTATTGAAGGGCAAAAACTTTGGCAGGACTGTTCATGCTGAAAGCCGAACGCTTCGGCTTTCATTTATTGAGTCAGTTTTTGGCAATGGCTACACGTGATGTGTTTGAGCCGCTGTCGGATGGAGAGCTTGTTTCAAAGTTGGCAGATGCTCGGAGCACAGCGGACTCAATTCATTCTTCGATTCCAACGCCGGCTCCGCTGGGGGCTCGTTTCCCCTTCGTCGTCCGCCTATGACTAGACCAAAAGCGCTGTAAATTGAAAGGGCACCCAGGAAGATTAGGATGCGATCGCTCCATGCTGGCCTATGTCCTCGCCATCTTTATCGCAATTGGCAGCTTCAGTTTTTATATGGCGGCATTTTTTGTGCCCGAGATGCATCGTCGTCAAGACTTTGTCTGGAGTGGCCTGGGCATGTTTTATGCGGTGGTGCTGTGGTTTTGTGCGGGGCGTATTACCGGAGCCGTGCTCTTAGGGCAAACTGCTAGTGTGGTGCTGCTCGGCTGGCTCGGCTGGCATACGCTCGAACTGCGCCGCGACCTCACCCCTGAGCCGGTGCGCACGCCCGTTACCTGGCAGGATTTGCAAGCCTGGGGACAAGGCATTCAGAAAGTAGTGAACCAGTATCTCAAGCTGGGTTCGTGGCTAACGGTGATTAAGGCAGCAGGGCAGGATGTGAGCGGGAGGATCGCTGATCTCCGCAACCGTACCGCTGGCCCCCGCGGTGAACCGTTAGGTGCTGACGTGCCGCCCTTGAAGCGATCGCCCGCCTACGAGTTTGAAACAGCGGTGGGTGAAGGTCAGCCGGTGCCTTCCGAATTTGCGACCGTGCCAACGCGTGATCGAGAACCTGCCGATAGCCTGCGCGCTCAATCCATGCAGTCGTCAGCAATGCCGGACTCGGAGGCGATCGCGGCAGATCTTGTGCCCCAGTCCGCTGGCGAATCTGATGTGGCCGCGACGGGGGGAGATGTGCCGTTAGCGGCGGCGGTCAATCGACCTGTGACGTCTGGGCAGTCCGCTGCGCCTCAAAAGCCGGAGTCACCGGAGACCCCAGCGGCAAAGACCGCTGAACCTGCGGCTCAGAAATCTACACAACCGGCCTCGGGTAAGGCCCCGGCAGCGGTTGAACCCATTGCGAAACCAAATCTGGCGGCGCGGGCAGCGAGCTGGTTAGGCCGAGGGAAGCCAGCTCGCCGCCCGCCGCAAACTCAGCGCGGGGTAATTGAGATTCCCCCGCGTCCGCCCTCGATACCGCGATCGCCTGTGGCAGAAACGACTCAACCGTCAGCGAAGGCGAAGCCGACCGATGCTGGTAAGGGACGCCGCTCGGCGAAAGCCCCTAGCGGGGTAATTGAGATTCCCCCGCGTCCGCCCTCGATACCGCGATCGCCTCAGGGTGGTC
>CALCPB010000757.1 GCA_937897665.1 uncultured Halomicronema sp.
GCGAGATGGACGCTGTCTGGATTTGCAATATCCCAGTGACTGCAACGTGATGTGCCCGAAGGAACAACAGGGTGGGCGGCGGGTGCAAGACATACTGCCCGCAGCGATGGCGACACATCGCTTGCAGATGATCGAGCAGGCATTAGTGACTGGCAAAACGCAGATCTATGAGTACGAGTTGCTCATAGCTGAACAGTCGCGTTGGGAAGAAGCGCGGATTGTGCCGATGCCAGACGATCAGGTGTTGGTCTTAGTGCGTGATATTGATGATCGCAAACGCGCCGAACAAGCGCTTCAGCAAAGTGCCGCCCTCAACCGAGCAATTGTCACCGCCTTGCCTGACCTGCTGGTGCGCATGACCCGTGACGGCGTTTGTCTCAGCGTTCAACAACCGGCTGGTTTTCCCGTGGCGGCTGACTCGACTCAGGGCATCGGCTGGCATATTCGCGATGTCTTACCGCCAGTGCTGGCTGCGCAACGTCTGACCCAGATTGAGCAAGCCATACTCACCCAACAAACCCAGGTTTATGAATATCAAATCGAAGTCAACGATCAACTGCGCTGGGAAGAAGCGCGGGTCGTGCCACTCACCCATGATGAAGTCTTGGTTTTGGTGCGAGATACCCATGAACGGCGGCAGGCCGAAGACGAAGTTCGCCGCCTCAATCAGATGTTAGAAGGGCAAAATCAACAGCTAGAAGAGTTAGTCGAGCTGCGCACCGCCGAACTGCTGACCTTTATGAATGCCCTGCCTGATCAGATTTTTGTGGTTGACCGTGAACACAATACGCTGGCCTTTGGTAATCAGGTCGTGATTGACTTTGCCAATAAACGCAGCCGCGAAGAGTTTGAAGGCAAAAGCAATCATGACTGTTTTCCCCCAGAACAAGCTGCTCGGTACGATGCGCAAAATCGCCAGGTATTTGAGACCGGTGAAATCCTTCATGTGGCCGAAGAACGGGTCGAAACGACCAATGGGGTGTCGTACTTAGACACTTATAAAATTCCGTTGAAGCGGTCTAATGGCGAGACCTATGCCCTGATCGGAACGTCCCGTGACGTGACAGAGCTAGTGCAGGCCCGCCAATTGTTAGAAGCTCAGGCGAGACAGCTAGAGACGACTAACCAAGAGCTCCAAGCCTTTTCCTATTCGGTCTCCCATGACTTAAGGGCTCCTTAACGCCACGTCAATGGGTTTGTGGCGGCCTTGAAACAACGTTTAGCGGCCACAGCAGCCCCCCCCGATGCCAAAATCAGCCATTACCTAAACGTGATTGAAAACAGCAGTCATAAAATGGGACTGCTGATCGATGGCCTGTTGACGTTGTCGCGTGTGGGTCGGCGAGAGATGACGTTATATCCCGTACCTTTGGGGCCAATCGTGGAGCAGGCGATCGCCCTCATCCAAGACTTACCGGAAAAAGATCGTGATCGCGTACAAATCACTATTGAAGCTTTGCCGATGGTGAATGGCGACGCCACGTTGTTAGAGCAAGTATTCAGTAATCTGATTGGCAATGCAGTGAAATTTAGCCGCGATCGCACCCCAGCCGTCATTCAAATTGGCCAGCGCGCCGCTGATGGCGCGATTTTTGTACGCGATAACGGCGTGGGATTCGACATGGCCTACGCTGACAAGCTCTTTAGTCCGTTTCAGCGACTACACAAGTCAGCAGAATTCGAGGGCACTGGGATCGGGCTCGCGATCGTCAATCGAGTCATTCATCGTCACGGCGGCCGTATTTGGGTTGAGAGCATCGTGGGGCAGGGCACGACCTTTTATTTCACCCTGCCGGCTGAGTCCACACCGGCTGATACGTGATCGGCCCGCGCGCCCGTGCGCTCTATAACTCCTGTTTGCTCGCAGACAAAATGCTAGAAATCGCATTATGCCAATTTCCTGAACTCAGGTGGCCAGTCTACTCCCCTACTCCAAGGCGGCCCAGAGTTGCCACATGGCTTAAGAGGCCGCCTACTGAGATTAGGGCCATGCTCGAAATAGCGGCCCGATCGCAGGGGTTGGGCAGTGCCAGACCCTTACAGAATTTATGTGCAAGTCCCCTAGGAATTAAGGGTGATCAGCTCAACCAAACTTTTCGTTGGGCAGCGGTTCGAGGTCAAAGAGCGTATGCAGCGTTGTCATCGCTTGTTTGCGCGTGTCGATATCGCTATGCGCCAGAAGCAGCTCCAAAGGATCATGCTGAATTTTGTTGACAATGCCGCGCGTCAACGCCTCAATGACGTCTCGCTGTTTCTTGCTGCCAAACTCTTCACCCAGCCGAGACAAGGCCTTTTCTAGCTCTTGCTCGCGAATTGATTCCACCTTGCTGCGTAGACTGCTGATGGTGAAAACGGTATCCAGCGATCGCCACCAGTCCATAAAGGCATCGAGTTCTTCTTCCAGCAGCACTTCTGCTTCCATCGCCATTTGCCGACGGCTCTCTTGATTTTGCGCCACGACGGCCTTCAAGTCATCCACATTAAAAGCCTGGACATTATCGAGCGCATTGACGTCTGTATGCACGTTGCGCGGCACTGAAATATCAAACAGCATGAGCGCTTGGCTTGGCACCAAGGCCGCTTCCAACCGAGCTTTGTCGAGAATCGGTTCCGTCGCCGATGTACAGGTAAAGACCACATCTGAAGCACAGACGGTTTCCATCATCAGGTCTAGCGTGCCGGTCTGAATGCCAGCCCCGTCAAACTGCGCGGCCAATTCATCAGCTCGGGCGATCGACCGATTGAGAATCGTGATCTGGCAGGAATCTTTAGACAGCAAATGCTGCACCAGCAGGCGCGCCATCTTACCCGCTCCCAAAATACTGATGCGACACGCTTCGAGGTCGGGCTTCTTAAGCTTGGCGAGTTCGGCAGCGGCAGAGCTAATCGAGACGGCCCCGGTGCCAATGCTGGTTTCTGTGCGGACGCGCTTACCGGTAGTGATGGCTTGTTTCAACAAACGGTTGAGCACTCGACCCACGCCTTTGTGCTGTTGGCCCAGTTTATGAGCATGCTTGACCTGAGCAAGAATTTGCCCTTCTCCGAGGACCAGGCTGTCTAACCCAGCGGCGACGCGAAAGAGATGGATCACCGCATCCTGATGCAGCAAGATAAACAGGTGCTCACGTAGTTCTGGCAGCGCGACTTTACCGTGGTCGGACAAAAACTGAATCACCTCTCGCACGCCTTGATCGGCTTGCTCTGTAACGATGTGAATTTCGAGGCGATTGCAAGTACTGAGAATCGAAACTTCGTCAATGTGAGGATAACTGAGGAGCTGAGCGATCGCCTCGGCAGTCTGCGGCGTAGGGATACTTAGTTTTTCTCTGACTTCTACCGGCGCAGTTTTGTGACTCAGGCCCACAACAGCAATGTTCATGCGTCCTCCCAACGAAATAAATTTTGTTATCTGCCTAGATTGAAATTGTGCTTTTATCCGCAAACGTAAGGCGCAAAAGCGATTGGCTTAATTAACAGCATTTCTGAAAGTAAAGAACAACGGTAGGCTGACTCAAGGAAACTCAACAAAAATCCATCAAAATCCAAACTTGACTCAATACCAGTCTGTCCGCGGCTTGGGACAAACTAAAACGTCAGAGACACGGTATCGCATCTCTGACGAAATTAGTTGGAGCCATGATTCGGTGAGCAGCTGTCAGCTGCTCACTGAGCCACTGCACCTAGCCCCGGAGCCAGGGCGGTGTTAGCCCAAAGGGTTTATTACCTGAGGATCATTTGAGTTGAATCAGCTTCGGCTTCTCAGGCATGTGGATGGTGTCAACAAAGCGAGCAGTTTGTGACTGACTGGAAATAACCAGGCTCTGCGTCCGGGCACCACCATGGAAGAAGCGAACGCCTTCCATCAGGGTGCCGGAGGTGATGCCGCAAGCAGCGAACAAGACGGTTTCACCAGAAGCCAGCTCTTCGGCTTCGTAGACTTTGTCGGCATCATCAATGCCCATTTCCTTTAAACGAGTGAGGTTCGACTCGCGGCTCTCACCAATCAGGCCCGTTTTCACAATTGCCGGATCGTAGATGAGCTGGCCCTGGAAGTGCCCACCCAGACAGCGCATGGCGGCCGCTGAAATGACTCCTTCGGGAGCGGCACCAATACCCATGAGCGCGTGAGTATTCGTCCCTGAAAAGCCACAGGAAATTGCCGCTGAGACGTCGCCATCGCTAATCAAACGTACCCGAGCACCGGCATCGCGAATCTCTTGAATCAGCTCAGTGTGACGATCTCGCTTCATCACAACGACCACCAGCTCATCAATGGCACGATCGAGGCATTCGCCCAGAATCTTGAGGTTTTCAGTGGCCGACTTGCGAATGTCAACTTTGCCCTTGGCGGCAGAGGGTGCCGCCAATTTTTTCATATAAAAGTCGGGGGCGTGAAACAGGCCACCCTTCTCAGAGATAGCGAGCACGGCCATCGAGCCTGGCTGACCATAGGCACAGAGGTTAGTGCCCTCACAAGGATCAACCGCAATGTCAATTTCAATAAGTTCGTCGGGGTTGCAGTAGTCTTTAGCGTCTTCACGGGTGCAAATACCGACTTCTTCACCAATGTAGAGCATGGGGGCATCATCACGTTCGCCCTCACCAATCACGATACGACCCCGCATGTGAATCTCGTTCATGCGTTCCCGCATGGCTTCGACGGCGACAAGGTCAGCAGTGTCTTTTTCGCCCTTACCCATCCAGCGAGCCGATGCGATCGCTGCCTTCTCAACAACTTCAATAATCTCTAAACCAAGTGTCGTTTCTAACAAGGCTCATATCCTCCAAAACTGCCGTTTCTCATGGGTCTGACCAGATCCAACCTCAGTCATTCAGTCTATCAGAGGAGGGGAATGGCGGATAGTAGGCCGTGATGTGAGACGGGATCAAGCGATCTGGCGATAGATGGGGGCAGAACGGCGGCGATCGCACCTGGCAAGACGGACTGGAACCACGTTTATCGCTGGTGTAAAAAACAGCCGATCAGGGCCATTCATTACACCGCTGATCAGCATGTTCCAGACATCAAGGGGGGGCTTGAGTTATGGCAGTCTTGTCTATCGCGCCCAGGCTGAGCTGAGGAGAAATAGTCTGGCGGACAGTGTGTTCATCGCTCCGCAGCAGGGCTAAATAGGCTGTTTTTTGGGCAGTGCGCTCGCCCATCCCCTGCATATCCTTACGGTTGAGGGGCGGTGGTGGGCGAGCTTTCCTCCGCTGATAAAGCGTCGCTGCTGG
>CALCPB010000758.1 GCA_937897665.1 uncultured Halomicronema sp.
AAAAGTTTTCACTATAAGTTGCATATCACTTATGTAAATATAAATTTTCACTTTACATTTAAATCAGATTCTGTATGATGTGTCTGGTAGATATACATAAAAACGGCTTACTCGGTCCCTGGATTAACTGTTTACTTTCCAAAAAGACAACTTGAAATATTCTTTCAGCAGCATCATAATCTCCAGCTTTATTCAGATCATCGCCAACTCTAACCAATAAAAGGAGAACAACTAATCGATCTCCAGAAAAGTCAGGTGCCTCTTGAAGCTTACGTGTCGAATAAACTGCAGCATCTAGTTTTCCTTGTTCTAAAAATAAAGTTGTTAGATGATACCAAACATATTCCACCGCATTCCAGTTTGCATCATGCTGTCTTACGAATTGAATTTTATTTGCGACATTAATCGCTTTATCTACGTCGCCCAACTCCGCTAACCGAATTGCGAATTCAGCTTTTGACGAATTTGTATCGAGAAGATCGTTAGTACCTTCCCAGTGTCCAGGCAAAAATCTTATAACCACAGATACTGTATTGAGATCATCCAGAATGTCACGAACTAAATCTCCCCTATCACCAGGCACCGAACTAGGAAAACCAACTGCACTAAAGCAGGTGCTGACATAGGCAACTGCTTCACTAGCTTCTTCAAGGGCATCAATTTCGGCAAAACTCCTTGCAATCTGCGCATAAACATCAGCACGAGCATTTGCACAGCTACCATTACTCATATATCCGTAAGGTAATTCTGGAACTAGCGCTAATGCTTCGTTCAAAATTTCGCGCGCACGGTCGCTTTGTCCATTCTTTGCCACTGCCACTGCAATCGCAGCTAGAGCGCTGACTTTACCTGACGAAAAAGGTTCTCCGTATCCTGTAATTGTAGATAGAACTACAGGCTGCTGTTCTGCAATACCCAATGCCATTTCAATTTGTCCGCTTTTTGCTAAAGCAATAGCGATAGCCAGCTGTTGTCCTGCCGTAAAGTTTTCATGTTCTAGAAGAGCTAAGGCATCATCAACAAACCCAAAACCTACCAAATATTCAGCAAACACAGCATTTTGCTCAAGGGTCAACTCTTCATTTCTGACAGCTTCAATCAAAGCATGCGGCGTATTGGCTTCATTATCACCTAGTTGAATATAGATCTTGATGAGATTGAGCTGCTGTTCTATATCGAGTGGACTAGAATTTAACTGTATTATTTTAGAGGTGAGCGTATCAGCCAGATCAAATTCTTCAAGTTCAATTGCTCTATCAACTAAAGTGACTAGATATTCAAACTCACCAGAATTCAAAGCTCGAGAAAGCTGGTTATCAAACTCACCTTCTAAGAGCTTTTCCTGAACTAGCTCTGATGCAATTTCTCTTTTCAAATCTTCCATCTCAGAGAAATATATTGAACCCTGAGCTCGCGACTGACTCAAAACATCAATCAAAGATAAAGGATAAAGATTTACCTCTAGATTGTCAGCATGGCTGATGAGTTCAATAGCTTTATTCACTCTTCCAGCTTCAATTAGTCTTATTGCTAATAAGTGAAGTAAGTGCCTAGCATCTTGCTCTGAAAAATTGGAATTTGGATCTTGAATGATCTCAATTGATTGCTCAAGAATTTCGTCAGGATTCTGCTCAGGTAGTCGTAATCTTGTTCCGTCTTTTAGAAAAGCATAGGATTTTTTACGAAGAAAAGAATTGACAGAAAAATTCTCTAGCGGATCAAAGCTCGTATTTGATATTATTACCCCTCCAGTGAAGAAAAATAATAACAATCCGATATAACCAAATCTATTCATGGTTGTAGGCAAAAAACACTAAACTTCTGTGCTGCTCAGTGGAAGACGTGATCCCACCTAAAGACAATATTCATTTTCTTCAGCAGCTCACCATCTTGCTATTTGATGACATGACCCATCAATCCCATGAGGTCAACAGTGGCGGCTCCAATCAGTGGCTCAAATCGGCAGTGTTGAGTCAAATGCCCTTAGTGTAGCTGTTGTTGATTAGCCAGAGAGTGAGGCCGTAAGCACCCGATCTCACAGACATTCCTCACAACCATCGGTCAGCAGGCTCACCGACTCCGCAGTTGCCGCTTGAGACTTTTGCGCGGCAACCGAATCGTCAGCATGAGACAAATAATGTTGACCGTTACGATCAGTAGCAGCGTCATCCTCATGCCCGCGATCGCTGCCTCATTGATAATCGAGTCGAGTGAAGGTTGCACGGCGGTCGGAAACTGAGCGAACAGATCCTGCATTTCCGCTTTGGTAAAGGTTTGAATCGCCTGCTGCAGGTAGCTGATGGCCGCACTGCGAAATTCTGGATCAACATCTCGACCCAGCTCCGCGATCGTGCCATCGACGATCTTGGTGGACGCAATGGCAATCAAAATGGTGCCTAAAATGCCACGTCCCAGCGCCTGCCCGACCTTTTGTAAGGGGTTAAAAATACCCGTCGCCTCAGGCTTTTCGCGACGACTCGCCGCCGCGTAAGTAATGGGGCCAATTTGCGACGTAAACAACCCCGATCCGACGCCGAGCACAATCAATGCGGGCAACAGGCCCAGTCGCGACACGCCCTCTTGAATGCTGCTTGCCAGGATGAAAATGCCCATGATTTCAATCAGCAAACCCGCTTGCACAATGCGACGGGGCGGTACCTGCAGATTAATAAACTTGACCAGGGCAATCAACACCACCACCATCGCCAGGTTGTAGGGCAAAACCGTCAGTGCTGTTTGAAACGAGTTGAGCCCCAAAACCGGCGGCACAAACTGAAAGAGATTAAACGACAGGCCGGTGATCAGGGCCGAGTGCAAGGTGGCGACGATCAGACCGGCCACGAAGGCCCGACGATTTAACAATCCGGCGCTGACCAGCGATCGCCGCCCGGCTCGCGCCTGCTGCCGCTGCCAAAATCCGAACAGCCCCAGACAGACCACCCCAGCGGCAATCAAAATCGGCACGATGGAAATGCCAAAGGGGGCCAAGGGCAGGTTCAAAAAGAACAGTTCCTTTTTCGGCGTCCACCAGCCCAGTTCCCCCGCCAGGCTGACGCCCAACAGCGTTGACCCGAGCCCCATAAATGAAAAACAGCCGCCCACCCAGTCAATCGGAGTCGCTTCAGAGCTGGGTTCAGACGGGGCAATTTTGACTAAATAGAGAATCAGCGGAATCAGGCACAGTTCAAGGGGAAACGCCAGCCGCCAGCTGTATCGAAAGGCAATCAATCCCCCAGCCAGCGAGCCGATCAGTCCCCCGACGACCATAGATAGCGTCAGCGCCAAGAAGGCGATTTTTTCCGCTTTGTCGTCATACAACTTGTCCATCAGCGCCCAAGGAATGCTCACCAGCGGCGTGGCGGCCACCCCCGTGATCAGGGCATAGCTGACGACAAACGAGCCCATCGCCGGACTCACCGATGCCAGCACCGTGCCGATCGCAAACAGCGCTAACCCACCCCGAAAGATCGCCTGACGCCCGAGGCGACGACTGAGGTTTTCACTCGTGGGGGCAAAGGAGGCCGTCACCAGCGACAGCAGCACTAACGCGCTCTGCACATAGCCGACGCTAGAGTCGAGGCTGCGCACCAGCGGCGGCATAATGGCGGGCACTACCCCGATGTGAAATGACACCATAAACAGGGTCAAACACAAGCCGATCGCAGAATTTCGTTTGGCAGTAGCGGACTGTGGAGCAAGCGACATCAACGGTCTAATTGAGACGACTCCGCCTACAACAATATGGCAAGATTGCGCGTCCGCTTCAGCATTATCGGCTGAGGAATTGGCAACCCGAAAAGTCTCTCTGGGGATGGGCAGATTGTGCCGACCCGGATCGGTTTAACCGCATCGCGGCGAGCAAAGAAGAGCAAAGAAAAGGAAAAGAAAATTATATATTG
>CALCPB010000759.1 GCA_937897665.1 uncultured Halomicronema sp.
CAGGATTTTATCACCACAAACACCTTTGATGATCTGAGTAGATCATCAAATATTGAAAGGCTAGTCGTTGATTTAGATGACATTAGCTCGACACCAGATCATCCTCTAGAAAAGGCTGAAGGAATAAAGGATTCCTATGTTAAGCATTACCCATCCGTCTAAATCTTAGTGGATTATCTGGCGGTAGGGGCGACTCGCTACATTGGCTCGCCCAAAACACCCACTCTTTCGATCTACACCTTGGCGGATGGTGAATATCAGCTACAGCAGTTTCGAGGTAGCGATCGCGTTCTTTCCACCACCTTTCCTGAATTAACACTCACGGCTGAGGCCATCTTTCAAGCCTCTGGTCTGTGAACCAAAGCCGCGATCGCCTCCCGCCAGATGAGTCACAAAGCCTTTGACTCAATAGCGCTAGTTATTCCCGTTATTGTGAGCCTGTTGGCGCGGGCGGAGCGACAGTATTTTCATCCGTGCTGAATGTCCCTGAGCTGCCGTTTTGAACATGCACGTCTGAGTTATGGTCAATGTACTGCCGTGAGCGAGTCGCTTCTATAGAAGTCTGATGTCCTAGACTGGTTACTCTGCCGTCCTGGTTTCGAATGAACCAGGTTTGATAGTCGCCATTCGGAAAAGCCACTACCACCATCATGCCGAATTCAGTTGTAATGTTTTGGATGACAGGTGTACCTGATTGATTGACGGGCACATTCGGTATATCTATATCAGGTACGTTTTCGGATGGTTCTCTGGCACAACCGGAAAGAGCTTGCAAACCAAGCGCTGTCGCGACAGCTGCGATCATTAGCAGTGAGTTTCGTCGATTGATTGCGGGCATCAAAATCCTTCTCTTTTCACAAGTTACTCATCAGTCCTGCTGTCTTGCTGAAAGCGCACAATAAAGCAGCACGTCTTAGCACCTTCTTAAATTGCCCGTTAGAGAAATATCTTTCACCATTCAGCAATCTAGTATTTTCAGGTACCCGTTGCCGATCGCGCCACAGCTAAACAAGCCGTCATTCGGGACTCTTTGCCCGATTCAAAATATTGGCAACAGACTGCTAGCGCGGCGTCAACTGGGGTATCGCTCTTGCGGTCACGCCGCCGTAAATCAGCCCGCCCACTGCGCCCAAGAGCGCGACAAAGAGAAAGTGCCAAAGGCCATGCGGGAAATCGGTTGATACCCTGGCGGTGACCAAAACCCATAAAACTTGAGCGCTGAGCCAACCCAACAATCGCCCCAACACACTCGCCACCCACCAGCGGCGTAGCCCTTGCACATGCTGAGCCAACACCAGCACTTGCCCCACCCCCACGCTGATACCCAACGTCGCACCATAGCTGCACGGCCAAACCCCCAAGAGAGCCTCTTCAAGCATGGGTAGTGGCAAGGTGATCGCAATTGAGATGATAGCTCCCAAAAACAGCCCGATATAGCCACCCAACATCGACGCCATAATCCATTGCCAACTTTTAAGTCTTGGCACCTGGTCACGCAAAACAAATGCCTGCAGGGGGCCGACGAAGCCACCCACCACTACGCCAGAGAAATACAGCGCTTCGATGCCCCCCATGACGCCACCAGCCGCTTTGCCGAGAACGGCTATCCCAATCAGGACGGTTGTCACCACGGCAAACCCCAGCGTATTCACGCTCAACCAAAGCCACAAAATCGACGATGGTGGCCAGGGCTGACGCTCGCCAGTATCTGAAGCGGCTGTCGCGGGGGTATCTGAAGGGCGAACATCGGGGCGAGCAGGCGGGTCAGCAGTCATACCGTCATAAAATTGATAAAGAACATCCGTCGTCGTTATGCAGGCAGGCTGCTCTATGTCTCAAGGGGTATTGGCACCGTCAAGGTTGGCAAACGACGCCGACCGACTCGACCGTTTGTTCATCCAAGGCAATTTGTAACCAGCAGGTCGCCCCTGGCCGGTAATATTCCATAAAACGACCGTTTTCGCGATCGTTCACGATGGGCTCACCATACAGCGCACGTACATCGGCAAAAGCCATGTCGGGGCAAACGCCATCCGGCGTACAGTCCTCAGCATTGGTGCTGACTATTTCCACAATCTGGCGAATTTCATCCAGCCAGACAGTCATGCCAGGATATTCCAACCGAGGAAATATCGAATCAATCACCCGGTTGGGTGGGCCTAGCCGATTAAATACCTCCGCCTCAGTATCGCCGGGAGCAATGCCCGCCAGAGAAAGCTGAATCTGGGCAGGGTCTACTCGGCTGGATGATGATGGTTTGGGCTCGGGAAACGATAAGCCTGGTTGAGTCATCGGCAGCCTCTCTTCACCAAACCAGGTCCAAACGACGCGTTCGTCATTGCGATCGCTCCCCAGCGTCACTGTCGATACCACTAATAGGTCTCCGGCTTCGTTGATGAACTCAAAGCGACAAAGCCCCATACCAGTGCTGGCGCAATCTTTAACCTCTTCATACCCCAAATCAAATAGTTCGCTGACCGTCGGACTACTCAAGTTGGGGGCTGCCCCCTGTAAGTGGGGTTGCCAGCCCTGCTGCATCAATAGTTCTCGGACTGCCGCATACGGCAGCCCTGCTTGCAGACCGAACTGATCATTTGCAAGCAGTAAATCTTCCGTCTTACTCTGAGGGCTCTCACTGTCAGAGGCCAGCGGCAAAGGCTTCTCTTTTGCTGTGAGCGGAACTGTAGCGTTGCCACAGGCAGCGAGTGCCCACCCCAGCCAAGAAACAAAAACAACAGAGGCAAAGACAGTGAGCTTTAAGGAAAAATAATTCCAATTTTTCGGCATCATCCTCACCTCCTCAATTGAATTAAGCTTCGAATCGAATTCAGAAATAGATACGCTAAAAGCGGTAAAGACAGATAAGAATCAAAGCAATAAACACCCCTTTGATTCCTAGAGAAAACATCACTAATGCTTGAAGGAATCTGAAAAAATTGGCAAATCCATCGACTTATAAGCATTTTGAGGCTTTAAGTTTTGCAAGCCTGATCCTGCAAGCAGAGCACCAGACACGAAGCAGTTTCTCGTAGAGTCGCTGTATTTCCTTCAGCCTCTGATTCCGGTCTTAAGCGCTGCAGCGTCAAAGTTTTGCAATCCCTCTCCCAAGGCTGAGAGAGGGATTGAGGAGGCGTCCTGTTCCTAATTCACTCCACACAGTCACATCATAAATTGGCTAAATAGCGTCTGTATTATCAGCAATCAGACATCCCTTATGCAGTTTTATGCCAAAGTTTTGAGATGTTCCTGATTAAGACGCTAGAGAAGCCAGATTTCCTAATATTTTTTTATTTTTGGCTGTTAGTGATAGCAGGCTGACGTGCGGTCAGAAGAGGCAATGCTCTGGCCGTCACGCTACCGTAAACCAGTCCACCAACAGCACCACAGAGCAGAACTATTGGCAGATCTCGGATGCTGTTGGGCGGCACCATGATGACTGTTTCTGCTTTCACAAGCTGCCATAGCAGTTGAGCGCTGAGCCAGCCCAGCGATCGCCCCAACACATTAGCCACCCACCACCAGCGCAGACCGCGCACCTGTCGAGCGAGCACTAAAACCTGACCGAGCCCGACACAGACACCCACCATCGTACCTAGCAGAGCGCCCACAAAAAGCTCCGCAAACGGGATGAGAACTAAGATCAACAGCCCGAAGGTTGACAAGAGAAAGGTCGCTACTAGACCCAAAAATACACCGAGATAACAGCCCAAAAAACAGAACAGAACCCAAAGCCAAAATCACATCCACAGGAATTGATGGCGCAGCAC
>CALCPB010000760.1 GCA_937897665.1 uncultured Halomicronema sp.
AAAGAAGTCGTTGTAGGTATCTTCTGCCCCGAAGATGCCCAGCAGCTTGTCGGTTTCGTCGGTGTTGACGGCCAACAAGTCATCGCGAGTGAAGACGACGGTGTAGCCAGCGGCCTCCGCTTCTTCGATCAGGTTGCGACCATCTTCGCGAGTGCCTTCTTCCCCAAAGACGCCGATGGTGCCGACCGGTAAGTAATCGGTTTCTCCGGCACCGAGGATCACGTCAGGACGCTGATCCAATATCTCAGCGGTGATTTCTTCCGTGTTGCCGCGATTATCCACATCCGCCAGGAAAGCGCCGGTCCCCGGCTCCGCGATGAAGCCGGAGTTGATGACGCCGATCGCTTTGCCTGCGGCCTGAGCTTCCTGCATGATGGTGTCGGGCCGACCCGACGGGGCATCAAACCCAAAACTACCGGCAAAGGGCTTGACCCCATAGGCGTGGACGACAGCGCCCCCGTTCGACGTGCCGACTAGACGATCGTCCATATGACCCAGATAAACGCTGGCATCACTCATCTGATCCCAGTTCAGGCGACCATCGGTACCGACCGAGGCGAAGCGAGCCGCTGCATAGTGCGAGGGGCTGGTGCCGTCGGGGTGAATGAAGATGACGTTGCCGACATCGGCAGTGGGTTCCGGAGCCTCCCGAGGAGCCAGGTCGTCAGGCACGCCCTCAGGCGCATCCAAGCTGACACCAAACAGGCTCTCGTACATCAAGCGGTAGATGCCGGTATTGTCGATGGTGGACCCTAAGCGATCGGCCCCTTCACCAAAGGCTTTGGTGACAATACTGCCGGCAAAGTCGGGTAAGCCAGCCCAGGCTACGCCAAACTCATAAACGTTGCCGTTGGCGGCCGGAGCGCCGACAAAGGGAGCCGTGTCGCTGCCCGTAGTGCCATCGAAGGGAACGGTGATGCCACTGTTGTTGCCATCCGCGTCGAGTTGACGCTGGGTGGTGAGGGTGCCGACAGTTTCACCGGAGACATCATCAATTTCGAGGGAGCCGCCGGCACTATCGGCTGCCGTGATCACAAACGTGTTGGCATTGACGTTGTCGATAAAGTCTTGGGCCACCCCGATCGCCGCATCGGCCCGCAAGGTAGCATCAATAGTGCCGCGAGCATTATTGTTGTTGCCAAAGTTGTCGGTGCCTTCTTCCTCCAGCACAATCATGAAGCCGTCTTCTTCTTGGCTAAAGAGGTCGAGGTCGAGGGTAGCCTGCAGCATTTCGGCCACAGTGGGCGGATTTTCGTTGCCGGGCTGACCGTAGGTGATCAGCTCACCGTTGTCGTCGACAAATCCCTCGGCAATCAACCGGCCCTCGGGCACATCGTTGTAGGTGTCTTCAGCAGCAAAAATACCGAGGACTTTTTCGGTATCGGCAGACAGACTCTCTAAATCTTCGCGCGTGTAAACGACGGTATAGCCCAGCGCTTCCGCTTCTTCGATCAGGTTGCGACCATCTTCGCGAGTGCCTTCCGTGCCAAAGAAGCCCACGGTGCCCACCGGCAGGTAGTCAACTTCCCCAGCGCCCATGATGACGCTCACGCCCGACTCCACGATTTGCGCCGTGATGCCCTCGCGATCGCCCCGACTTTCCGCATCCGCCAAGAAAACGCCCGTACCGGGTTCCGCAATAAAGCCAGAGTTAATCACGGCAGTGGGACGACCCGCCGCGATCGCCTCTTCTAAAATCGTGGCGTCTGTGGCCGAACCATCAACATTTTGGCCCTGCAGCGCTGCTAATGACGCATAGGCTTCACCATTTTCATCAAAGCCATAGCTCGGGGCCGTGGCCTTGATGCCGTAGGCATGCACCACCGCACCGGCATTCGAGGTAGCCACAATCGCATCATCAAGGTGTCCTAAATACACCGATGAGTAGGGGGCTTCATCCCAGTTGAGGCGACCATCGGGACCCAGAGACTCGATCCGAGCTGCCGCAAAGTGAGACGGATCGGCACCATCGGGATGGATAAAGATGACGTTACTGGTCATAAACTGGCACTCCATCAGTTAATAGTGAAAAGGGGCTTTTCCCATGCCAAACAATCAGAATGAGAAAAGATTTCGAAGAGAAGGAGCTTCTGAGCAACTTCCAACGCCAAGCATTGCAGCCTGACATTGTCTAACGAAGATCTCCAAGTAAAGAAGGCTTTAATCATGCAAATATTGGCGATGTCAATCCTTGAGTACAACCGCTTAAAGCCTCTTCAGAAAAGGAATATTCTTATCTTCATGGGTTGCTTTGACAAAGTATTTAGCGAAGTCTATCAGAAGCCAAATGAGTATTTTTGCTGGATTCTTATCAAAGAAAATCTATTGTTGAAGTCAACTCAAATCCACCAAAGACTGAAGGCATTTAGAAACATAAATACCTCTTACAAAAAGCCAGCAGGCATTGAGAAAAATAAATTCTCAAACAAGATTACTTGTAATAATAGAAATCAAGATTTGCCCGTGAGGAATCAGATAGTGATGGGCTCAACGCG
Organism: uncultured Halomicronema sp.; assembly: GCA_937897665.1. Lineage (GTDB taxonomy): Bacteria > Cyanobacteriota > Cyanobacteriia > Phormidesmidales > Phormidesmidaceae > Halomicronema. The sequence goes on from CALCPB010000760.1 coordinate 2,496, forward strand.
TTGACCCACTGCCAGTTGCCAGATAGTCGAGAGTTCTCACTCAGTCCAGCGTCCTGATGCCAAGCGGTGGCCGGGTGGGGTGGGGCAAAGCCTGTCCGCAAGGCTCTCTAGCTGTGCATTGCCAAAGTCAGTTAGAGGGCATCATGCTAGGCGATCAGGCCTCTGAAGGATGGGGAGTACCGACAGCTGGGGGAACCAACGAGGGCGATCGCCCAGCTCTGCCGTCCTCAGGTTCTCGCCCAACGGCTCAACTTAAGTCAGGCAATTGCTCACGTTAGAACTCACAGGAGGGAGGCGCAATGATTTAATAGGAACGTTCATTTGCAATGACCCACTATGGTGCAGTGCCCGAAAGAACTGAAGACAGCGCTCACAGCGGGGACCCTCGCCGGGGGGCTCACAGCCCAATGTTGCCCTGACTGTGGCGGGGCCTGGATTCGGCCCGAGCACTATGCCGAATGGCAAGCAGAGCAGGGCGTTGACCCCGATGCCGAACCCCACGTGGCCCAGGTGCCTAGTCAGCTGTCAACTGACTTTGCGTCCCCGTCACTCGACAATCGAGCGGCCCTATGCCCCGACTGCAAGCACTATTTGGTACGAGGGCGCATTCAGCTGAAAGAGTTGATGTTTTTTGTCGAGCGCTGTCCCAACTGCCAGGGCTATTGGTGCGATCGCGGCGAATGGGACGTGCTGCAACAGCTCCAGCTCGATCAGCATCTCAACTATATTTTTAATGACCAGTGGCAGGCACAGGTCAAAGCGCTCGATCTCACCATTCGCGAAAAGGCCGCCACGATTGAAAAGCTGGGACCGGAGATTGCCGACAAGATTTTTGAACTCGCAACCCTGTTAGAAGACCATCCCAATGGTGATTTTGGCGTGGCCTATTTAATGCGCCGCTTTGAGGAATGATAGGTAAGCAGCTGGATCGCTTTACCGCACTCCAGGCTGGCGAGTGTGACTTGAGATAAGTTTGAGCTCCCCTGCGCCCGCGCTCCCCTGCTCCTCAGTACCTGGAAATTGGCCAATCAATCTTTCGACTTATCCATCAATTGCCACTGCTCCCCTGATTAACTCACCGATGTCTGATTGCCTGCTGACTCTGAATCACTTTTGCGTGGCCTATCCGGGGACAACCACTTGGGCAGTAGATGACGTATCGCTGACCCTCGCACCCGGCGACATTTTGGGGCTGGTGGGCGAATCGGGCTGTGGCAAAAGCACCTTGGGACGAGCAGCATTGCGGCTGCTCCCTCGCGCCACCCAGATCAAAGGCGAAGCCATTTTTGAAGACCGCTCGATTCCGGCAATGTCGGCACAGGCACTACGGCACTTTCGCGGTGAAGCAGTATCGCTGATCTTTCAAGATCCGATGACGCGGCTTGATCCGCTGATGACAATTGGCGATCACTGTTTAGAAACACTGCTGGCCCACGAACCCCAACTGTCACGTTCAGAGGCCAAGGCACGATCGCTGGCCGCGCTAGAATCCGTTAGCATTCCTGCCGATCGCTGGAGCCAGTACCCCCACGAGTTTAGCGGCGGTATGCGGCAGCGCGTCGCGATCGCCCTGGCGCTAGTGTTGAATCCCAAACTCATCGTGGCGGATGAACCGACAACCAGTTTAGACGTCACAGTGTCGGCACAGATTCTAGATGAGCTGACGCGCCTGTGTCGCGAACGCCACATGGGACTGATTTTGATTTCCCATGATTTGGCGCTGGTAGCGGAATATTGCGATCGCGTCGCCGTCATGTATGAAGGCCAACTGGTAGAACTGGGCACCTCGCAACAGGTACTGCAACAGCCCGAGCATGCCTACACGCAATCACTACTCAAGTCAGCGATCGAGCTGCAGCAGGCCGACATTCGTGACGAAATCTCACAGACGGCGGCCCCCCTGCTGGAAGTCGAGAATCTGCAAAAGCACTACACCTTAGAAGCGAATCCCCTGACTCGACTGTTTGGCCAAAAGCCGACTCGCGCCATCAAAGAAGTGGATGACGAATCCTTTCAGCTGTATCCTGGCGAAATTTTGGGGCTGGTGGGTGAGTCAGGCTGCGGCAAAAGTACCCTCTCGCGAACGGTGCTGCAAATTATTCCGCCCACAGCAGGGCAGGTGCGCTTTTTAGGAGAAGACATCACCAATCTGTCGCGGGCCGAGCTCCAAGCGCAGCGACGTGATATGCAGATGATCTTTCAAGACCCGCACGCCTGCTTAAATCCCATGATGACAGTGGGCCAGGGCATCGGCGACCCGCTGCGAATTCACCATTTAGGCACTTCAGCAGAAATTGAGCAGCAGGTGCAGGCCATGATGCAGCGGGTCGGCCTCACCCCGATTGCGGAATACCTTGATCGCTTCCCCGGTGATCTTTCCGGTGGGCAGCAGCAGCGCGTCGCGATCGCCCGTGCCCTCATCACCCGCCCGAAGCTAGTGGTCTGCGATGCGCCCGTCAGCATGTTAGACGCCAGCATTCAAGCGCAGGTGCTATCACTGATGCTGCAGCTTAAGGAGGAGTTCGACCTCACCTACCTCTTCATCACCCACGATCTCTGGGTAGCGCGCTATTTATGCGATCGCATCGCCGTCATGGAATCGGGCAAAATTGTGGAAATGGGCCATACCGAAACCATCTTCGAGCGGCCTCAACATCCCTACACCAAGGTTTTGCTCAAGGCAGCCCCGCTGCTGGCGACCCAGCCAACTTAATGAGCATAGAACTAGAAGCTGCCGCCGGTGAACACGACAGCTCCTCAGCTATGAACTGTTGCAGAGATCATGATGGCAATCTCTGCAACAGTTGGCATTGTTGATCAGGCAGAACTGTGGCCAATCTCGTGACCGCACCGTCTACAGAGCGCTCACTGCCGAACAGGAGCGCGCTCCTGTTCGGCAGTGAGCGGGTTGTAGGTGAGCTTTGACCCAATCACAAAGGCCATCAGCCCCACCAGCGGACTGATCAAAGTTGGAAATCCATCAAAATCCAGCGTGAAGAGATCATTGGGAATATAAAACAGCGTGTTCTCAATACCAAACATGGTGGGCATCAGTGCAAAGAACACCAGGCGAGTCACCGAACCCGCAATAATGCAGGCCAAAGCCCCCTGCCGAGTCGCTTGCACCCAAAACAAGCCCCCCAGCAGCGGCACCACCAACCCCGCAAATCCCAAGTCAAACCCCAGCAGTAGCAATA
>CALCPB010000761.1 GCA_937897665.1 uncultured Halomicronema sp.
CCGTCGATTTGCTCGCTTCTTTGCAGACGATACTCGAACCCGGTACCTGGCGAGCCCGTCTTCACGCCAGCAGTGGCCTGGGCATCTTGCAGCTGAGCTGTTCGCACAATTCACCTGAGCAGCTAACCGCAGTGCGATCGCGCTGCCAGGCTGCAGACGGCTATCTCAACCTGCTCGACGCACCTGCAGACTGGAAGCAACAGCTTGATCCCTGGGCGTTGGACGATGCGGCCCGGCTGTTGATGACCCGACTGCAAAAACAGTTTGATCCGCAAGGGCGCTTGAGTCCTGGTCGTCTGCGATAAGGGCATCAGCCGATTTCAGGTATTCGCGACTCCCGACCAATATCCAGAATCGAGCGACCGCGGCGCGGCGATGCAATAGACACCATTGAAAGACGATCCCCCGTGATCGCCTGTCTTGCCCTCTGCTAGCACCCAATCCCGAAATCAACGCGGTAGGCTGGAACTACTGATCGCCAGCGAAATCTCACCAATATGCAAACGGCAGATGCGCCCACGCCTCAACCCGACAATTTGCCCGAGCAAGGATTTGATCCCCAACATCCGCCCTCTCAAGAGCTGATTGATGCCTGCGTGCACTGTGGATTTTGCTTGACCACCTGTCCCAGCTATCGGGTCATTGGCAAAGAAATGGACTCGCCTCGGGGTCGCATTTATTTAATGGATGCGATTAATAAGGGAGAGGCAGAGTTTTCGGCTACCGCGGTGGAGCATTTTGACTCTTGTCTGGGGTGTCTGGCCTGTACGACTGCCTGTCCGTCTGGGGTGCAGTATGACCAGCTCATTGCGGCAGTGCGGCCCCAGGTGCAGCGCCAGCACTCGCGATCGCTGCCGGGTAAACTCTTGCGAACGCTGATCTTTCAGCTATTTCCCTACCCTGACCGGATTCGTCTATTACTGACACCGCTGGGACTATATCAGATATCAGGCTTATCAAAACTGCTGCAGGGCTCCGGTCTGCTCAAAAAACTGTCGCCCAACCTGGCCGCTATGGAATCGCTGCTGCCTAAGGTAACGGCTAAATCCTTTCAAGATAATTTGCCGGCGGTGATTCCGGCGGTGGGCAAACAGCGCTACCGAGTGGGCATGGTTTTAGGCTGTGTGCAACGCGTCTTCTTTTCCGACGTTAATGAAGCGACGGCACGGGTATTGGCTGCAAACGGCTGTGAAGTTGTGATCCCCAAAAGTCAGGGCTGCTGCTCCGCGCTACCCGCTCACCAAGGTGAAGAAGCCCAGGCCCAAGCTCTGGCGCGACAAATGATCGACGCCTTCGCTGACACCGAGGTCGATTATGTGGTGATCAATGCGGCGGGCTGTGGGCATACCCTGAAGGAATATGGTCACATTTTGCAAGATGATGACGCCTATCGCGATCGCGCCCAGGCCTTTTCAGACAGCGTGCGCGATGTGCAGGAGTTTTTTGCCGCTGTTGGGCTGACGGCAGAGCTGCATCCGTTAACCGACGACACGTTGCCTGTGGTTTATCAAGATGCCTGTCATCTGCTGCATGGGCAAAAAATCAGTGTGCAACCCCGCCAGCTGCTCAAGCAAATTCCCCAGGTACAGCTGCGCGAGCCCATTGACGGGGCGCTTTGCTGCGGCAGTGCCGGGGTGTACAACATGCTGCAGCCCGAAGTGGCGGAAGAATTGGGCCAAATGAAGGCCGAAAACCTGGTGAATACGGGTGCCCAACTGATTGCTTCACCCAACCCAGGCTGTTCTCTACAGATTCAGAAATATTTGCAGCAACAGGGCCAATCGCTGCCGCTGGTTCATCCGATTGAGCTGCTGGATCGCTCCATTCGAGGCGAAAAACTGGTGCTTTAAGTCAGTCATCCCATCCGAGGGCACGTCATCAGTTATGACTAAAACCCTACAGGGCCAGCATTGCCGCGCTTGCCCCCTACACCACGCTTGAAGCTCAAACCGTTTCAGCTAGATATTCAGCCGCCGACACCTGACCGTTCCAGCAGCCGGGCGCTCAGATGTCGATAATGACGGTAAAAGCGTACCGTTGCCAGAAGAGCGTATTAGGATGGACAAGCATCATTTCTCCACTCCTGACTATGGCTTCGACATCTCCTGAACTCACGACAACCACGACTCCTCTATTAGGGCAGTCTTTAGAAGAACTGACAGATTGGGTCAAGGCGCAGGGGCAGTCTAGCTATCGCGGCAAACAGCTACACCAGTGGCTGTACGAAAAATATGCCCGTAGCCTGGCGGACGTGACGGTGTTTTCTAAAGAGTGGCGGGCCGAGATCGCCGCCGTGCCAGTCGGGCGATCGCAGCTGCAGTTTCGCTCTGTCGCGCCCGATGGCACGGTGAAATATTTGTTGAAGCTAGCCGATGGTCACATTATTGAAGCGGTCGGCATTCCCACTGAACGCCGACTGACGGTGTGTGTCTCTTCTCAAGTGGGCTGTCCGATGGCCTGTGATTTTTGTGCCACGGGCAAAGGTGGCTTTTTGCGCAACCTAGAGACCCACGAAATTGTCGATCAGGTTTTGACCGTACAGGAAGATTTTGAGCAACGCGTCAGCAATATCGTCTTTATGGGCATGGGTGAGCCCTTGCTGAACCAAAAAAACGTGGTAAAAGCAGTGCGATCGCTCAACCAAGATGTCGGCATCAGCCAGCGCTCGATCACGGTTTCAACGGTCGGGATTCCCGGTCAAATTCGACGATTAGCCGCCGAAGCTCTGAAAATTACGCTGGCAGTCAGCCTCCATGCTTCTAACCAGACGCTGCGAGAAACCCTCATCCCCAGTGCTCGTCAATATCCCCTTGAGGCCTTGATGGAAGAGTGCTACGAATACTTGCATCAGACCCGGCGACGTATTAGCTTCGAATACATTTTGTTATCAGGGCTCAACGACTTGCCCCATCACGCAGCGGAACTGGCCGAAATGGTGGGTGGCTTTCAAAGCCACGTCAACCTGATTCCTTACAACCCCATCAGTGAGGTCGATTATCAGCGACCGAGTGATCACCAGATCCAAACCTTTGTTGATGAACTCAAAAAGCGCAACGTGGTTGTTAGCGTACGCTATTCGCGTGGGCTGGAAAAAGATGCAGCCTGTGGCCAGCTGAGAGCACAGAAGCTAGCTAGCTAGGCTGCACTGGGATCTCAACGGCTCAACCGCAGTTCGGCCTACTGCAGCCTAAAAATCCGGACCGTTTAAAGTAAATCAGGTGATTGAACGAGCCTAAAAGCTGACTCTCAGCACTCGTCGAGCCTGACAGCGGCAGCTCATTCTGTTCGTCGGCGATCGCGCCACCCGTGAAGTGTGAGATGAAAACAGCCTGAGCAGATAGCGTTGTAGCGGAGGCCGTCGTTGAGACAGATATCGATGGGTGATTGATTGAGATTTGGTAGCCGTCGGCAGTTAGGGGGCGGAATTGAAAAGCCGACTAGATCGTAATTTCAGTCATCTGGAGTGGTCTGAGCCAGCTGCGGGTAGAGGTATCGGCACGACTTGACTGCACCCATGCCAACCATGCTTTAACGCAGCTTAGTGAGTGCGAGTGGCCAGCAGCTGTTCTTCTAAGGCGGCAATGCGGTTGTAAGCAGCTGTGAGCTGAGCCGTTAGTCGCTGAATTTGCACTTCGGGAGACAACACCGTGTCATCGCCAGACGTTTCAGGATCAACGTAGACCGAATCCATCAGAATATCTTTGTGCATGAGCAAGGACTCACCACGCTGGAAATTACCAGAGGGTCGAACGCGTGGTGGGTAGCTATCATCCAACACGCTGGCATTTGCCGAAGAAGATTTTGATGTAGAAAGCATCTCGGTCACCCGAGAGTTGACCTGGTCAATCACCTCGTGGAGTGCGTCAACTTTTTGAGTCAGCAATGTGACTTGTGATTGCATAGGTTCCATATGACGCTGAAGCTCTTGGATAGAATTATGTATATCCTATAGCTGCTTTTTTTCAATGCGTCAGTTCCCACTAATGATTTAAAGTTTGTTGATAATTTTTCTTCTCTCCCAGTTTTTATTTGAGTTGCCCCTTTGCGGTCAATGGTTTTCTGTGTCGGGGTTTGAGGATAATATCCTGCCCGTTTGCCGCAAGTTAGGCGCAGTTCGTCGGCAATTTTTGAGATACATAAGTTCATTAAGCCCTGATCGAAGAAAAACTTTAATCGGGTCGCTCATCTAGTGCCAAATACTGGTCAGGTAATCGTTTCGGCGCTAAATCAAACTTCTGAGAGAGCCGCCAAAAGCCTTGAAAAACATGGGCTTTGTAGTGCTGAATACCAGAACTGAATGAGCGCCGATAGTAATCTAGGCTTGCCTTTTAGGCGTCTATCAGCAACAGTTTCATCCATCAAAAGCAGGACTTTAAACCGTTTAGATCGAACTCAGCGGCGCTGTTATTAGATCGAACTCAACGGAGCTATTAAAGACATTTTTTGACTGCTAGCAATTACGAGTCATAAGTGAAAGCCTTGTTCCCACAGCTTCTTGGCGAATAAAGTCCTTTGCAAGGGCTTTATTCGCTTGACAAAGCGTCCTGAGGAAAGAAAAGAAAGGCATCCTGAGGCGATCGCAATAGTCTGTATCCCTGGGTGCGATCGCGCGGTTCGTCCAGGCTTTTTGTGAAGGTCTACTCTCTTTTGTCAGCATTTGATCAAGCCGGTGGCAAATCTTCCCCCGAATCTCTTGGTTCCCCTGATCGTTCAAGCTGGTATGAGGAGTGCGCTCACTGAAAGTTGATGTCAGCCACCGAATTCGTAGCAAAAGCAAATCCGGCGGCGGTCGCCAGCCGCTGAGTGGACTTCGCAGCGGACATGAGGAATGGTTTGATGCTCTGCGTGAGTGTTTGGGCGGGATTCCGGCTACGAGTTTGGTAACCTTGACAGTAGTTCGTGTCGATAGCCGCGCTGCCAGCTCGTGGCCTCAATGCTAGCGATGCTGGGCCAGGTCATGCCCTTTGAAAGGATGAGTCAAAGACGCTGAACCCGGCGATGGGCGATTGGGGGCTCATGCTTTAAGGAAACATGGGGCTCGATGCTGCCACCCTGTCTCTACCGATTTGGTGACAACGACCAAGCTATTAATTCATCATCAACACGCCCCTATGGATCGAAGACGTTTACTGGCTGGTTTGGCTGCGTTGGCCGTTTCGCAAGTCGCCTGTCGCAGCAATACCGCTGATGCCCTGCAGATCATGACCCTCAAGGGGGTCTTGCCTCCTCAATTACTCAACAACTTTAAATCGGGGCTGGCCGAGTCTGAGCAGTTGCGGCTCACCACCCAGAGAGATTGGGCTGCCCTTTTCCAGCAGTTACAAGCCTGGCATCCCTCGGCCAACACTGATGCCACAGGCGCAACGGCGCCCCCCGGCGCTGACTGGGTTTGCCTCAGTGACTATTGGTTGCTGGCCGCGATTCAACAGCAGCTAATTGCCCCGTTGCAAGATATCGAACAGCTGCCTGGTTGGTCTACGCTCTCCGCCTCTTGGTCCACGCTCTTGCGACGCAATGACCAGGGCTTGTTGGCGAATGCTGGTTCGCTTTGGGCGGCACCTTATCGCTGGCGCTATTTGACCATCGTGTATTCGCGCCGTCAGTTTGAGCGTTTGGGCTGGCAGCCCTCAACCTGGCAAGACTTGCTGAATCCCGACATTCAAGGCCGACTGGCCTTGCCGAATCATCCTCGACTGGTTTTAGGCATGATGTTGAAAGCTGGGGGACATTCTGTCAACGACCCTGACCCCACCGCTTATCCAGACGTTGTGCGATCGTTGGCGACACTGGCATCGCAGGTCAAGGTTTATTCTTCAGACAATTATTTGCAGGCCCTTATCAAGGGCGACATCTGGCTAGCGGTGGGCTGGTCAACGGAGATTCAGCCGCTGCTGTCGCAATATCGTCAGCTCAGCATGGTAGCGCCTGAACCCGGCACCTTACTGTCGGCGGATGTTTGGGTCAAGCCCAACCGGCAGGCGGAGGCCGCCTCCGCGATCGCGCTAACTGAGCTGGAACAAAAATGGCTCGCTTACTGGTGGCAACCTGCCGTGATCACGCCCCTGAATCTGTTTTCCCAAGGGGTGTCGCCTCGATTGCTGACAACGCAAGCCACCACTGGCGTCGAGGGGGCAGCTGAGGCGCGGCGTCCCACCGCTCAACAACTAGAGCAGAGCGAGTTCATTACCCCCCTAGCGGAGCCGGCGATCGCCCGCTATGACGAGTTGTGGCGCCGCTTACGGCGGGGCGAATAAATCTTCAAATTCAGGACTGATGGCATCGATAAAAGGCCCGATAGCGGCGGCACAGGTGACCTCGCTAAGCTCAGGCAGTGACACCTGGGCCGGCATTAAGGCGGCTGAGGTCGCAACGCTATCAAAGTCACAGGCGTGTACTCCCGCCAGACTGACGGAGCTATAAACCCTAACGTGGTAGCCGTAGCTCATGCCGGCACTGCCAAATTGCTGAAGCACGGCATATTTTTGAAAGTAATTGAAGCGATTCCAATATTGTGGGTCAACTCTAACGTCAACTACCAGGGTGTCAGTGCTTGAGTCATGAAAAGCGACCCAGTCTCTCACTAAGCGATAGCCTTCGACTCTCACTAACGTGTTATTGGCTTGTCGCCAGAGGGTGGGTAGCTGGTCGCGGCGCCACCAAAAACTAGGCAGCGTGGGTTCAAAGAGGGAGGTTTCCTCCTGTCGGGCTCTGACCTCTTGCGTCGGGGCGTCGAGAGGGTTTTCAAAGTCAGTTAAACCATATTCAGAATCCAGGTTTAACAACGTTTCAAAAATGACATCTTCAGGTGCGAGGGCAGTGTCTGCCTCTGAGGATGGCTGAGCGATCGCCCCAGTAGCGCCAACGGTACACAAGGCAACGCCGCATAACCCTAACGCCCATGGCCAGCGCCGCAGCGATGGAAATGAAGCCTGGAGGGATTTTGCCAGCATGGAGGTAACCACAGCAGTTTTGAAGGGATGAACGATGATGGCCCGCTCGTCTGGACCTGTAACGGTCGCAGAGCGCTTTGGCCTTATTCTAATCCGGCAGCTGGGGATTGAGAATCAGTTGCAGACGATGGGCATGTAGCAGGCTGAGCGGGCATGAGGCCCGCTGTTCGAACATAAAGGTGACATGTTCGGGGCGCAGCAGAGTCCCGTCATTGCGGCAGCTGCCCACATAGCGCATGACGACGGATGAGTCCGCTTTGTTGCCCTGCCAGTGAGCCGGTAGCAAAGACACCAGGCTCTGATCGGCCAGCGTCAGCTCAAAGAGGCGATCGCGCAGGTTAACCGACTTCTTTTTGCCTGATTTAGTGGTGTGCTCCCACATGACGCTTTCGGCGCTGAGAATTTCGGCCATCCACGCGGCCCAATCAGATTGAGGGATCGCCTCCGCAGTCGCCTCTGGAGCCAATACCAGCAAATACTCGGCCCGTTCGAGAGATTTGGTGGCTGAGGGATGCGATAGGGGCACATCGACCACCTCGAAGATCGGCATATCAGCGGGCAACTGGGCCGCGAGCTGAGCCTGAAATGTAGCCAAGTCCATGGGCTCAGTCAGTTCAAAATCAATCACCTCGCCAGAGCTGGTCGCCCCCAACGGCAATGCATTGGCCGGTGAGATGCGCGGCCCTGGGTGAAAGCCGCCGGTAAAGGCAATCGGAATCGCGGCCCGCCGCAGGGCACGGTCAAACAAACGCACCAGATCAAGGTGTCCTAATAGGGCCAGTTCACCTTGCTTGCCTAAGCGCACCCGCAGTCGCTGT
>CALCPB010000762.1 GCA_937897665.1 uncultured Halomicronema sp.
CTATAGCAATCCGTAGAAAGGTCAGGTCGTTTAAAGTGGGTGTGAGTTTGGAGAACTGCCGATGCCTGCCCCCTATAGTCTCGACCTGCGCCAGAAAGCGATCACCGCGCTCGAAGCGGGGCATTCCAAAGCCGCTGTCAGTCGATTGATGGGCATTGGCACCACCACGCTGACCGAGTGGCATAATCGGTATCGCGCTAGCGGTGAGGTCGCCGCTAAACAAGGCTACCAACAGGGCCATAGTCACAAGATCACTGACTGGGAGGCGTTTCGCGCTTTTGCCGCGACGCACGGGGACAAGACCCAGGCCGAGATGGCTCAGTTGTGGCCCGAGGAGATTAGCGAAGATACGATGGGCCGGGCGCTCAAACGAATTGGCTTCACACGAAAAAAAAGAGCTATCTCTACGCCGAAAGAGACTCGGAAAAACGCCAAGCCTACGACACTGAGTTAGCGCAATTCGAGGCCCACCGACGGGTTTATCTCGACGAGGCGGGCATCAATAATACCGAAGACTATGCCTATGGCTGGTGTGCCAAAGGTGAGCGCTTTACCGCCGAGCGCCGCGGCAATCGCACCGAACGCGTCAGTTTTATGGCCGCTTGGCATCAACACCAACTGGTCGCGCCCCTGACTTATGAGGGCTACTGCAATCGCTCAGTCTTTGAAACCTGGCTAGAGCAAAAGCTCCTGCCCGTTCTGGCACCGGGTAGTGTCATTATCTGTGACAATGCCTCGTTTCATAAAGGCGGGCGCATTGAAGAACTGATTCAGCAGGCCGGCTGTCATCTCTTGTATCTGCCGCCTTACTCCCCGGATTTGAACCCGATTGAGCATCAATGGTTCGTTCTGAAGAACCGCATGCGAAAACAGATTCAATCCGGCAAACCATTTCGTCAAGTCGTTGACCAAGCCTTCATTGACTGACCTGATCAAACTGCGGCTTGCTATATCGGGAATTTGGCGAAATCGGCTCTCGGGGGTTGACGCACTTATCGTTGCCGTAGCCCTCATTTTCTTTAGTTGTGCGCTGGGTCATGGTCTACATGGCATTGGCATGCTGGGGCTACCTCATGCCTTACTTTGGCAGACGATCGCCGACCTCAGCACCGTGATCATTGCGCTGCGTTTTTTGAGCTTTTACCAAAGTTTTGATCTGCTGGCTCGGTTTAGTCAAATCTTTGCCTCTAGAGCAGAACTTGAGGAGAAAAATCAACTTCTAGAAACCGCCATGGTCGAGCTAAAGCAGACTCAGACTCAGCTCATCCAACAAGAAAAAATGTCGGGCTTAGGGCAATTGGTTGCAGGCATCGCCCATGAAGTCAACAATCCAATGAATTTCATTTCTGGCAACCTGCGTCATCTAAAGGAGTCCACTCAGGATCTACTAGAGTTTGTGAATGTCTACCGGCAGCAACCTCAAACCTCTCCAGAAGTTGAGCAGCTTGCGGATGAAATCGATCTGGAGTTTTTGCAGCAAGATTTGCCGAATATGCTGACGTCGATGCAGGTGGGGGCCGAGCGGGTTCGACAAATCGTCCTGTCTCTCCGAAACTTCTCGCGCATGGATGAGGCGGCGCTCAAACTCGTGGATATTCACGAAGGTATCGACAATACTTTGCTGATTTTGCAGCACCGACTCAAAGCAAAACTTGATCGCTCTGCGGTTGATATCGTCAAAGACTACGCCTCCCTACCCCTGGTCGAATGCTATGCCGGACAACTGAATCAAGCCTTGATGAATGTCTTGTTGAATTCTATTGATGCTCTAGAAGAACGTGAAACCCACGAGCAAAAGCAGGCAGAACAGGCATCGGCAACGATCGATGGCAGTCCCAAACAGATTACGATTCGCACCAACAAACTCCCAGACAATTGGATAGAAATAAAAATTGCCGACAACGGTGTCGGTATTTCTGAAATGATTCAACAACGAATGTTCGAACCATTTTTCACAACTAAACCCGTGGGCAAAGGGACTGGCATGGGACTCTCTATCAGCTATCAAATTATTGTCGAAAAGCATCACGGGAAGTTCACCTGCCTCTCGGAGCAGGGGCAAGGGACAGAGTTTGTTATTCAAATCCCCCATAATCAGCAACCCGTAGCCTCAGATTAGGCAGTTGCTCAAACATGGCGTATCCATTAAATGAGGACAGCCTGCCAAATCGTCACCGAAAATAGCGCTTCGCCAGAGTCAGGGAACCCCGATCGCCCGCGCTCAGGGAGAGCAATCTCGCCCCCTCGGGCATTCTAAAGTTAGCCGTTTCTCCTTGACCTCGTCCATGACCTTTGCCAGCAGCGTCCGGTTGTTTCAAACGTTGGTGATGTCTTTTCACTCAGCCATCGTGATTGAAACTGGGGAAGAAGAGCGGGTGCGCACCCTGATCAATAAAGGCATTAACGAGCTGCAATTGGCCGTGTTTGTATGGAGCGTTGCTCAGGGGCTGACGCGATCGCCCAGCACTGTGCAAAACCGCTGGACTAACGAATACGCCCCGCCGGGCACCCAAAAACCGCAAGCTTTGGAGGAAACCACAGATCCCGTCGATGCCTTGAAGCATATTGAAACGCTGCAGTTTCAAGCGATTTATTGGCTGAAGGATCTGGGTCCTCATCTTCAGGATGAGACTGTGCGACGGCAACTGCGAGAAGTCATTCAGCAGTTTGCGCACAATCGCTCAGCGTTGGTGATTACCGGACATAGCCTGACCCTACCCCCCGATATTGCTCAAGACGTGGTCTATTTTGACCTCAAGCTGCCAGAGCCCGATGAATTGTACAAGGCCGTGACCGAAGTGGTGCGATCGCTAAAAGGGCGGATCTCCATCGAAGTGAAGCCAGAAGAAATCAACGGCTTAGTGCAAGCTATGCGCGGCATGACCCTGCAGCAGGCCCGCAAGGTGATTGCCTTTGCCGCTTTAGAAGATGGCAAATTGACCCGAGAAGATGTCAAGCGAGTCTTGCAACGTAAGGTACAAGTCCTGCACGAAGAGGGGCTGCTAGACTACATCCCCCCCGAGATGAATCCCTCGCAGCTTGGCGGTTTTGATGGCCTCAAGCAATGGCTGAAACGAGCCCGCGTGGGCTTTAGCGCTCAGGCTAAGGCGTTTAACCTGCCCGCCCCGCGCGGCATCTTGATTGTAGGCATTCAGGGCTGCGGCAAGTCTCTGGCCGCTAAAACCATTGCCCGTGAATGGCAAATGCCACTGCTCAAATTAGATGCCGGCAAACTCTACGACAAGTTTATTGGGGAATCAGAAAAGAACTTCCGCCGCGCCGTCACCCTGGCCGAAACCATGTCCCCCGCAATTTTGTGGATCGATGAGATTGAGAAAAGCATGGGCCAGTCAACGAGCGACGCCGATGGCGGCTTGAGTCGCCGCCTGTTTGGCTATTTTTTGACCTGGCTCCAAGAAAAGTCAGAGGATGTGTTTGTCGTCGCTACGGCCAATGATCTTTCTCGCATTCCCCCCGAGCTATTGCGCAAGGGCCGCTTTGACGAGATCTTTTTCGTCGATCTGCCGGATGAAACCGAACGGGCGGCGATCCTCCAGATTCATCTCATGCGGCGCAAGCAAGATCCCAAACGATTTGAGTTGGCAGCGTTGGTACAGGCCACCGATGGATTTAGCGGGGCCGAGATTGAACAGGTCATTATTGTGGCCCTCTACTGTGCCATTCACGAAAATCGCCCTGTCGACACCGAGCTGATTATCGCGGCAGTGCGAGCCACGGTACCCCTGTCGATTAGCCGCCGCGAAGATTTGCACACGCTACGCCTCATGGCTCAAGAACGCTTCGTCGGCGTGAAGTGAGCATGAGGGTGCGGTGAATTGCGACTTGCCCACCCCGGCAACGTTGGCCTGCTAGGGCGCATCCCAAATTTGTCAATCCATCAATGCGTTGCTCTGACCATGTTTGACTACATCAGTGGTTTGACCGTGAGTGAACAGAGAGGTTCCGAGATCATCGGAAAACCGGTAGTAGCAGCTCCCATCCACTCTGACTGCTGCCACCGGTCTAGAACACTACCCCCGATATAATCTCGCCACTCAGAACATGGTCTAGTGATCGCCCGCTCATCTAAGGCTGAAACTGTTGGGCATAGAGATAAGCGTAGCGATCGCCCCGGCCCAACAGCTCCTCATGGGTACCAGATTCGACCACTTGCCCCTGCTCAATGACTAAAATGCGGTCGGCATTGCGAACAGTGGCCAGCCGGTGAGCAATGATAAACGCTGTGCGATCGCCCATCAGTCGCTCCAGGGCCTCTTGCACCAAATTTTCTGACTCTGAGTCAAGGGCCGAGGTGGCTTCATCGAGAATCAGCACGCGCGGATTGAGCAGCACCGCGCGGGCGATCGCGATCCGCTGGCGCTGCCCCCCGGATAGGTTGACGCCCCGTTCACCCACCCAGGCGTAATATCCCTGGGAAAATTGGCTGATGAAGTCGTGAGCATTGGCGGCTTTCGCGGCGGCTTCGACGGCGGCTAAGTCAAAGTCGGTTTGGCCAAAAGCAATATTTTCAGCAATCGTGCCAGAAAAGAGGATCGTTTCTTGAGGCACGATACCGATCTGTCGCCGCAGACTTTTGAGGGTGACGGTGGCGATGTCAGTGCCGTCAATCAAAATTTGCCCCGCTTGCGGATCATAAAAACGCGGCAGCAGGTTCACCAGCGTGGTTTTGCCTGCACCAGAAGAGCCGACCAAGGCAATTTTTTCACCCGGCTGGGCCAGCAAATTAATGCCCTGCAAGACCGATTCATCGGCTTGGTAGCTAAAGGTAACCTGACGATATTCCACCTTGCCGGTGACCGCCGGTAAGACCTGAGCCTGGGGACTTTCTTCGACCCCCGGCGCGATCGCCGATAACTCAAAAACGCGATCGACCGAGGCTTCTGCTTCCTTAAACAGGTTGTAGTTTTCGGTGGTGTGAGTGATCGGGTCGATCAACAGCAGTCCGGCAGTGACGTAGCTGGCAAAGGCGGCCCCGGTCAGATTGTCCTGCGAAATTTGCCAGCTGCCGACCAAAAACAAGACGAGAATAATGCCCGCATACAGCAGCCCAATGACGGGATACTGCACCGCCAACAGCCAGGCCGCCCGATATTTGGCATCGTAGTGGCGCTGCGATTCGGCTCGAAAGCGCTCTACGGCATAGTCCTCAGCGGCAAAGGCCCGAATCAGGCGAATGCCGCCAAACACTTCCGTGAGCTGGGACGACAGATCGGAAACCAGGTTTTGGCTGGTGCGCGAATATTCCAACATGCGATCGCCAAACCAGCCCACCAGCAGTGCAAAGGCGGGCACGATGATCAGCATGGTCAGGGTGAGCTGCCAGTTCAAATACACCATGTAGGTGAGCACAACTACCAGCTGTAACACGCTGGGAATAAAGTCTTGAAACAGCTTTTTGACGACTTCACCAATGCGATCAATGTCTTCGGTAAGGCGATAGGTGAGGTCGCCGGTTTGGGCTTTGGCAAAATAGGCGAGGCTGAGCCGCTGCAGGTGGGCGTAGGTATTGACCCGCAGCTTCAGCGCCACTTCTAGCGCCGCTTTTGACATGAGGGAATCTTGCCCATATTGCCCCAGCTTGTGAATTACAAAGCCCGCGATGGTAATGGCGGCTAGTCGTGCTAAAGCGAGCACTTCACCTTGCACCAAAAGCGCCAGCATCAGCCCCGACAGCCAGGCCAAAATGGGCCAAAACGCAGTGAAGACCAGGGTACAGAGCAGCGCGTAAACAATGGTGCGCTGCTGCTCCCGCACATAGGGGGCCAGTTGCCAATATTTAGAGCGCTGCGCCAAGCGATCGCCTCATCCGTTCTGCACTCCCCAAGCTATCAGGTTCTGAGAACACGGACTGAAGTTTGGTGAAAATTTTGCCTGCGATCGACCGTTCTAGGCAGCTAATTTTCCACTATGGTGAAAAAATCTTATGCTCGGTCAATATTCCGACCTATTCAGGGCCTTCACCATGATTTCTAGGATGTGGCACGGCACCGTACCGACGGCGAAAGCTGAGGCCTATCGCACCTTTCTCAACACTCGGGTGATCCCCGATTACCAGTCCATTCCTGGCAATATCAGTGTTCACATTCTCGAACGCGCCGAGGACGACATCACCTATTTCATCACGCTCACCTTTTGGGAGAGTTGGGACGCCATCCATCGCTTTGCCGGTGCCGATGCAGAGACGTCCAAATACTATCTCGAAGATCAAGACTTCTTGCTGACCTTTGAACCACAGGTCGTTCACTATGAAGTGGTCGGCCAGTCACCCGCGTCATGATTACCCTATCGGAACGGCGCGATCTAGACATCGCTCAAATCCTTCCCCTGTACACAGCCAATCACTGGTCGGCGGCCCAAAAGCCGCAGGCGCTTCACCAAGCCCTGCTTAACTCCCACGGGTTAGTCTCCGCCTGGGATGGGGAGCAGCTGGTGGGTATTGGCAACGCCCTATCGGACGGATTTTTGGTGGTTTACTATCCTCATCTGTTGGTGCTGCCCGCCTATCAGGGTCAGGGCATTGGTCAACGGATTCTTGCCCGGTTGAAGCAACGCTACGCCGGGCTGCACATGCAGATGCTGGTGGCCGATGCGGCGGCGATCGCCTTTTACGAAAAGTGTGGCTTCACCCCAGCGGGCAGCACAGCCCCCATGTGGATTTATGATGGGGACGACCACTAGCCCAACGCTGCTAGCAGGCTTGCTGTAAGGATTTGACAGTGCTGCCCCCCGTTAATCGATACACTATTTTCCAGCAGCTCCCTAATTTTAGAAAGGAAATCACCTATGCCGACCGTCATTGTGGCCACGGGCAACCCAGGCAAACTGGGGGAAATGCAAGGCTATCTGACCGACCTCGGGTGGGAACTTGCTCTCAAACCCCCGGAAATCGAGATTGAAGAGACGGGCACCACGTTTCTAGAAAACGCCCGGCTCAAAGCCTCCGAGGTGGCAAAAAGCCTGGGAGAATGGGCGATCGCTGATGACTCGGGGCTCATGGTCGATGCCCTGGACGGCGCACCAGGACTATATTCAGCTCGCTATGGTCCGACTGATGCGGCCCGCATTGAGCGACTGCTGCGCGAATTGGGAACGACCGCGAACCGGACAGCTCAATTTGTCTGCGCGATCGCCCTCGCCCGTCCGGATGGCACCATCGCCCTGCAGACGGAAGGAGTCTGCCCTGGGGAAATTGCACAGCAGCCCAGTGATGGGGGCGGCTTTGGCTACGACCCAGTGTTTTACGTGCCCACTGCGGGCAAGACCTTTGCTGAGATGGCGCGCGCCGAGAAAGAACGGCTGAGTCACCGGGGCGTCGCCTTTGCCCAACTCATGCCCGCGCTGCGAGCGCTGGATCTAGAGACCGCCGCCAGATCCGGCGCGCCGTCATAGTACTGTCTTACCCCCTACCGGCTATGGCAAACCGCCGTTTGATCCGCTCACTCCAAACGACTGAAATCACTACCTGGTGAGGTTTTCAACTCTGCCTGCCGTAGGGCCTTGCACTTCCCGCAGGGTATTCTGCAGGCCAAATTCTGCCACATTAGGGCGGTCTGATCCACCAGGACGCCTCAAAACCAGAGCCGGTAGACCACAGGTTGATGCTTGGGGCTACCGGCTCTAGGGTTAGCGACTGTCGGCAATCCAGCGATCGCCCAGCCAACAATTAAGCTTCTCGATTATCGATGAAAGTCTGAAGTTGACCCAAAGCAGCTTTACCAATATTGAAGACAGCCCAACTACCGGCGAGAGCGATCGGTGCCAACACCACTACAATTCTCCAATCCATCACTAAACCTCCTTGTTAAAAGATGACTTAATAGCCTGTCACAATTTTCTCATAATCTTCCCACATCCTATTTCACATTTCTTTGAATAGGACAAGAAATTATTTGAATCCGAGGTTTTTTCCGGTACCTGCGTGCACCCGTGCCAGCTGGTGATACTTCTCCGCATGGTCGATCAGCTCTGCCACTTCCTCATCAGCCAGCTGCCGCACGACCTTACCCGGCAATCCGACAACGAGCGATCGCGGCGGTACGTCTTTGGTCACCACGGCCCCCGCCCCGACAATGCTGCCGGCGCCTACCTGCACGCCATTCAGCACAATTGCGCCAATGCCAATCAGGCACCCCGCCCCAATGTCAGCACTATGAATAACGGCCCGATGGCCCACCGTCACGTAATCGGCCAGCACCGTTGGCTGCCCCGGATCGCCGTGCAGCACGGCCCCATCTTGCACATTGCTGTAGGCCCCAATCTGAATCTTCTCAACATCGCCCCGCAGCACCGCGCCATACCAAATGCTGCAGCCCTCTGACAGTTCGACGTCACCGATGACGGTGGCCCCAGGGGCGACAAAAGCGGCTGCAGAGCGATCGGGGGCAGGCCAGAAATTTTCGCTGTCAGAGAAAGTTGCATCCAGTGGCTCAGACATCACTACAAGCTTTATCCAGAATGGACATTAGAAGGGGAGTTCCCCCGTTATAATACGGCTACCGGATCCCGTCGGACTGTATCCATCGGCCTATCGCTCAATGGTCAACCCAGCCCTGCAACATCCCATTTTTGGCCCTGACATCAAATGTCCCCATTGCCGTCAGACAATTCCAGCGCTGACCCTGACCGATACCTATCTGTGTTCGCGCCACGGGGCGTTTGAGGCTAACCCCGACAGCAAAGATCTCGTTCATCTGCAGTCCGGACGGCACTGGCGACAGTGGGAGGGCGAATGGTATCGGCAGCATACTCATCCCGATGGCATTCGATTCGAAATTCATGAAGCCCTTGATCGGCTTTACACTCAGGGCTATCGGGCGACGCGGGTAATCATTGCCCAACGCTATCAAGACTTGGTTAAAACCTATCTCGAACGCGGCGCGCCTTGGCGTGGCCAATCTGATGGCGGCACGCCCCGACTGTATGGGTTACCGGTGGAGTTTAGCCCACCACCGGAGGAAGTCCCTTGCTGGGATGTGATCAACTTCAATTTAGAGAAAGAGCCGGGCGTTCCCTTGCGGTATCCCTACTTTCGACTGTTCGAGTAAGGCGATCGCATGCATCACGTTTCTATCCGCACTGCCGACATCCATCGGGCCATCGCCTTTTACACCCTGCTGGGGTTTGAGATGGAAGAGCAGTTTACCGCTGGCACCACCCTGGCCTGCTGGCTGACCGGCCTCCGGGGCCGCATTGAGCTACTCCAGATTCCCGAGCCACAAGCGCCGCCTGACTGTTTTCACGACGAGCACTACACTGGCTACTATCACCTCTCGTTTGATTTGACGGAAATCGTCGAGAGTTTGCCAGATTGGCTACAATCGCTGCAACAACGCTTTGCCGATGCGCCCGACTCGATGGCCCACGGCATCAGCTCCCTGCAGGTCTTGCTCACCCCGAGGCAGCAGATGATCGGCCCACACGTCTATGAGGTCGCCTTCATCGCTGATGCCGACGGTTTGCCTTTAGAATTTTTGCGGATGATGGAAACATGAGCAGTAGCGGCATCAAACCTTTTGAAAACAACTGGGCCTACTTAAAAACCGAGCTGCGCTGGCTAGATCGAGTGTTGATGATGTCAGTCTCGCGCAAGCGGCAAGATGACAAAACGCTGCATCGGGTGGCTAACAACGCTGCTGACAAGGTGACCAGCCACTGGTGGAAGGGCATTATCGCCGTTGATCGGGGCATCCATGATCGCGAGGGGCCACCGCCCAAAGGCCCCTCTAAGATCATCACCGTGAGTTACAGCCAGCAGCTAGAGGCGCGCATTCAGGCCGGTTACCAGGCGGGTGTCGTCTTGGCCCTGCCGCTGCTGCGTGATCGCCTGCAGCTCTCAGAGGTGGAAAAAAACATCGTCCTGATGGCGATCGCCCCAGAAATCAACCGCCGCTATGGTCGCCTTTACGACTATTTGCAAGAAGAGGAAGGGGCACTGGCCGACCTGCCCACCGTGGATCTGTGTTTACGGTTGTTGTGCCGCAACGATCATGATTGGCAACAGGCCCGCGCCAAACTGACGGCAGCCCATTCCCTCGTCAATCAGGGCCTGCTGGAATGGATCGGGGATGAAGACGGCACGTTGCTCAGTCAGCAGGTGCGCGTCAGCGATGAGCTAGGCAATTTTTTGCTGGCCGACAATCCCACGGCAGCGGCTCTAGAAACTGTGTTATCCACTGCCGCCGTGAACGATATTGCCGGTCTGACACCGGAGAATCCGGCTCCAGTGACGGCAGAAACCGCACCGGCTAGCGTCCCCGAAGCGGGCCACACGGGCGCGGGCGAGCGCGAGGCTGCCGTGGCCTTACCCCCCCCCGCCCCGGAGCACCTGGCCGCGATCGCGGGTGCCTGGGAGACACTAGTGCTTCCGAAAAAACTGATCCGTCAGCTGCAATATGTCAGCCGTCAGGCCCAACAACGCCGTCAACAAGCTGACCTCACGGGGCTCATGGTGCTGCTGGTGGGAGCGACCGGCACGGGCAAAACACTGGCGGCGGCCACCCTTGCCACCCAAGGCCAGATGTCGCTCACCTGTGTGGATCTGCAAACACTGTCACCAGAGGGCTATCCGCGCATTTTGACCGACTCGCCCACTGAGAATGCCAGTTTGCTACTGGTGAAACAGGGCGAGCAGTGGTTTGGTCGGCAGTCCCAGGTTGAGCAGAGCTGGCTACATCAGTGGTGGCAGTGGCGACAGCAGTTTGGTCTCACCCTGGTCACAGTGACTGATTTGGCCCGCGTGCGCCCCAGTTGGCGACAGCAGTTTGACACTGTGCTGACCTTGCCTCAGCCCCAAGCAAAAGCACGCCATCGCCTCTGGCAGCAGGCTTTTGCCCCTGAAGTGAACATCGACAAGCTGAACTGGGCGGCGATCGCCCAGCAGCTACCGCTGACCGGGGGCGAAATTCAGGCGATCGCCCAGACGATTCAACTCGACCTGCAGGCGCGGGGTCGCCACACCGTCACGCTGTCAGCCCTGCGAGACGCCTTGCAGCTGTATCATCCCCACCTCAGCGTTTAGGCATGACGCCGGGAACCATGCCATGGTCAACAGTTCGGTTCCTGCCCCTGACAGAAGGAGAAGTTAGGTGAGGTTCCGAACGACATCATTATTCTGAACCCAATGAGGCGATTCACAATTGCCCCACAAAATCAAAAATATGGTGGGCCAGATGCCGCTTCGAACTCGCTGGAATCACCTGTCGCTGCCCCAACTTGCCTAGCAGCACCGCCTGGTTCATGTCGCCGCCAAAGCCACTACCAGGCTGGTCGATGGGGTTAGCGACGATCGCGTCCAGTCCTTTAGAAGTCAGCTTTTTGAGGGCAGGCGGCTCAATGTCGCCGGTTTGAGCCGCAAACCCAATCAGCCTCTGATGGTCATGTTTGAGCTGTGCCAGTGCCGCCGCAATGTCAGGCACAGCAGCCAGGGGCAGCGCCTCAGGTAAGGCAGCCTTGGGCAACTTGTGCAGCACATAGTCGCGGGGTTTCACATCCGCCACCGCTGCTGCCATGACAATCCAATCCGCCTGAGGCAGGTGAGCAACTAAGGCCGATTGCATCTCAGCAGCAGTAGTGACCCCAATACAGTGCACTCCCGTCAGGTCGGTGCGATGCTCTGCGGCCATCGGGCCGTGGACTAAGGTGACGATGGCCCCGCGATCGCGAGCCGCTTGCGCCAGGGCTACGCCCATTTTGCCGGTAGAAGGATTGCCGATAAATCGTACCGGATCGAGGTATTCCTGCGTGCCCCCGGCACTGATCAGCAGGTGCTTGCCAACCAAATCGCGTCGCCCGCGAGTCAGCAATAAGGAATCGGCCACGGCCAAAATTTCTGACGGCTCAGCCAGGCGTCCGGGGCCAACGCGATCGCAGGCCAGCAGCCCAGCGCCGGGGGCGATCGCGTGATAGCGCGGATCCGGTTGCACCTGCTGCCAGTTGCGCTGCACACTTTGCTGTTGCCACATATCGGTATTCATCGCAGGCACCAACAACACGGGGAAGGTGGAAGCCAATACCACATTGGTCAGCAGGTTATCCGCCAGGCCGTGGGCCAATTTTCCCAGGGTATTGGCGGTCAACGGCGCCAGAATCAGCAGGTCAGCTGTTTCTCCTAGCTCAATGTGGAGGGGTCGCGACTGTCCGGCCTGCCAAAACTCCGCATCAGTCGCGACTGGCTGGCGACAGAGGGTGGCTAACGTCAGGGGCGTGATGAACTGTTGCGCCTGCGCCGTCATGATGGGCATCACCTCAACCCCTCGTTTTGCCAGAGTTGAGGCGACTGCGCAGACCTTATAGGCGGCGATGCCACCGCCGACGCCCAAAAGCACGCGTTGCTTGGGCTTTGAGGATGCGATCGCTGTCATCGCCGACTGAGGCTACTCACTCTTCATCAAAGGGTTCGTTATCAAGCAGATAGGTGTATTTTTCCACCAGCTCAGGCCGTTGAAAGGCCAAGGCCCTGAGCAAATGCCAGTCTTTCAACCCCTCAAAGGCACTGTCATAAGCATCTTGCTCTAGACGTTTGGCCAGCTCTTCGACGGACTCTTGGGTCATCGATGTGACCGACTCCGGTGATACGTGCAACGTGCTCATAATTCTCCCCCAGCATTCGTTTCGTTACGGTTGGCGATCGCCCAGCCAGGGTGGTGATCGGTCGATCGCTCACCCCTGCACATAGTTGAGATCGATGGCGACCCGCTTTCCGCCTGCTGAATCGCCCGGATAGCTGCTCGATGATGCCGAACGATCTCGACCATTGCACCATGGCCAACCGCATCGCCAAGGCCATTGACGATGTCTTTAATTAAACTGTTTGCATTTTAAAGGCCGGTGCCGTGACTGCGATAACGGCTGGGTTAAAACTTATCGAAGTTTCTTAAGTCCGCTCGCCCGAGGTTGGGCGTTTGGCGATTGGTGGGTAGCACTGGCCTAGTGGCCACAAACCGACTCTGGAACCTCATTGTCCCGTCCACCGCATCTGGCAACTCAGGGAGTCAAGGCTTGATCACATTAAGAGGCCTATCTCAATCACTTGCCATTCATCGCGCTTAAGCTACGATGGGCACAAAATAATTGCCCTTGAGCGCGTTACCGAAATTAACGGCCCCAACCGTTGAGACTAGAACTGACTGCGCCTACCTCAACTCGATTCGTTAGCGTCTGCAACCGAGGCATCGCCCACCCTAAAACATCTAAGTGATGACTGCTCTTAGCTCAGTGCTCGCCCTCTAACTTGGTGTCAAGTTCCGTGGATTCTTTGCCCCCCAAAGAAAGCCCAGTAACCCCCGCCCCCCGCGTCGAGCGTCGCGAACGCGG
>CALCPB010000763.1 GCA_937897665.1 uncultured Halomicronema sp.
CCTGAATCGACGCTGCTGCATTGATCAGGCTACCGAGACAACAGATTCAGGGGACTGGGGGCAAGAAAGGCACGCCGAAGTCAAGCTATCCGAGGGACTGAAGGCTTTGGTCAGGTTACAGCCCCGACCAGTCACTGCCCGATAGCAGAGTTTCCTTGATATGCTGGCAGAGATTTTAGGGCGATCCGTTGGCGGCTTGATAGCGGATAGATAAACAGCGAGATCGCATCGATAGTGGAGAGCAACGAGGTGGACCAATACACCAGCGAGGTCAAGCAGTGGTTGAACGAGCGATTTCGCGCGACCACTAGCGATGGCTATTTTTATGCCCATCAGAACATCTATGGCTTTAAGTCGCCCTATGCTGAACCAGGCATTGCGCTGCGATACGTCATTATGTACAACGTCCTCAAGGCGCTTAGCCATTTGCGATTTGACACGCTGCTCGATGTCGGGTGCGCCGAAGGTTACATGACCGCCGTCATCCGCCAGTTTTTTAACGCTCAGGTGCAGGGCACTGATTTATCAGAAGAAGCCTGTGCACGCGCTAGAGAGATTTTTCAGGTGCCTGCAGACCCGGTCGATGCCGTTCAGCTGCCCTATGCTAATGAAGCCTTTGACGTGGTGCTCAGCAGCGAAACGTTAGAGCACATTCCGAATTACGATGAGGCCTTTCGAGAACTGCTGCGCGTGGCTCGCCGGGCCGTCGTCATCACGGTGCCACAAGACCCGCCACAGCTTGTGGCTGATAACATTCGCCGCCAGATTCCCCATGCCCATGTTCACGCTTTTACGCTAGACAGCTTTCGCGATTTAATTCCCTCTGTCTATGCTGTGCAAGCTTGGGGACTCTACAGCGGCATCTTGAGGCTGCCCTATCGACTGGTCGAAGGACGCCCCATCAGCTTGGAATTTAGGGGGCAATACGAACAGCTATTGCTTAAGGCTTTGAATCCTGTCATCACCTTCGCCGACAAAGTTATGAATGAAGGGGCCTTGAAAATGCTGCTCAAGCTAGACGACTGGCTCGCTAAGCGATTCCCCACTCAGCGTCAGCTAATTTTCGTCATCCTCAAAGATCCCACCGGCTGGATTGAGCCAGCGGCGGCGGTCGATGTCGATGAGCTACTGGCGTTCCAAGTGCCGCTGCATCCACTCTCTGACCCATCACAGGCGATCGCACCCAAGGCTTAAGGGGGATAGCGATCGCCTGAACTCTCGCGATCAGCGATGCTAGAAATTAGCAGACGCTTTGGTCAGGCGAGTGAGATAGCGGAAGTCGGCCAGATGCTGTTCTAGCGTTACAATTTGCGGCAGGTTCAGACTGTAATAAGTCCAGCGGCCTTGAGGGCGCGATCTCACGATCGCCGCCTCTTTTAAGACCCGTAGATGAAAAGACAACTTCGACTGACTGACATCTAAATGTTCACAGAGATCGGCTACGCAAAATTCGCTCTGGCGCAGACTCTCGATAATCTGTAGCCTCAACGGATCGGAAAGCGCATGAAACGCTTTATCGGCAGGAATTTCCACGGTTGAATACATATAAGGGAACGACCTCTTGCACAAGGTGTGTTTATCAAGCTTAGTTAGTCAACCGGCTAGAGGCATATGTCTTAAGACAGATATTTCTCATCAATAGGATTAATACGGCCAATCAATTTTTATCCCCTTAGTCTCCCAAGCATAAAATAGAAGCAGCGTAACGATACATTCGCTCTAGTTGACAAAAAGGGATGTCTAGACGTTTTCTCAGAAAAATTAAGTTTGAGCTCGCCCGTATTCTGTATCGATGGAGACTGGCGTTCGGCAGTTTAATCACTGCAACGCCAGGGTCAGCGCAAGAAAAATTACTCCAACGTACGAGTTGAGCAATCTATGGAGAAGTTTGTACTGACAGCCTAATTCTATTGGGCATCAGTTTTTGTCAATAAGGCTTTTTTATTGGAAACGGAAACTGGATTGTCGCAATAAGGTGCAGCTTATTGAATCTCGCGTTTGGTCTAACGGCAATACGGCGACATCAAATCGTATTTGAAAAACAGATTTCTCTATTTCTGAGCGTATTTGTTTTTGAAAAAGACATGGTAAGGGCAATCCCGCAGGCAAGTGATACGCGCTCCCGATGCCGTGCTAGCGCGGCTGCTCAAACCCACCGATAGAGTTCTCGTTTGCGGTCCTGACACACTGAACCGGTAGAAAATTGAGGCCTGCGATCGCCGCAGCGATCTTGCCCAGCCCACCGGTGATCAGTTTTGAGCTTTCCAGGTCATTGAGTCGCTTCCGAGGTGTGAGTTGTTTAGCTCTCTAAATACTGGTTGAGATCTTCGATCATGCGAGTGAGTTCGGCCTCGGTCGTTAGGCGCATCCGGTCATCGCGCACGGTGACGAGCAGCTTTGCCGCAAAGGGACTCGGCCAGATATTGGGGTTGCAAAATACTTCGACAAACACGTCCCCCGTATGCTGATATTCCATAGTGGGTTCAGGCGTCCGTTTACCCGTACTGGGCGGTTGTGCGGCGATTGCCTTGAGCTGGCTCACCAAGTTACCCAGAGCCGTCCTCAGATCTCGGGCCGACTGAGGAGAAAAGTTGAACCGCACCGAACCCTGCATCAGGTTCAGCGTAATTTGAGCCGGGGTTTGGGTGGTCATTCAGTTCTCGGTGATTTAACACCCTCCATTGTGCGGCGAAAACCTCGGCATCCTGCCGTTGCTTAATGTTGAGTAAGATTTTTTGACTCGTGGTCGCATGGCTGCAGTGCCGTCAGGAGTGACTGCAGCCGCAGGAAACTGATTTGATCTCCCCCCCCTTCAGTCGCCGTAACCGGACGCCACCTGATGGTGCTGACCTGTAGCTAAACGCCAGCTCGCTATGATCAGGTCATCAGGGACACCATGAGGACGGTCTGGCCACAAGCAAACATTTGCCGTAATTGTCTTGGGTCGGCGGGTATCTTAACAGCATCAGCTGGTGCTCTCGAGCCGCTGTCCTCAGCGGGAGGCGCGATCGCTCCGTCCACTTTAATTCTGTCCATTTTCATTTTTCGAGGATACCGTCATGGCTTTCTGGCACAGATTGCTCTGGGGCAGTTCCCTGTTTTGGCTGGCTGCTTGTGGTGCGACCCCGACCCCACCCCCCGAGTCAGAAAGTATCCCGCCCCCAGTGGCGGAGCAAGCGACGCCGCTCGATTCAACGGCGAGTTCCCCTCCTGATTCCACTGTGGTTCCCCCCGCTCAAGCGTCCTCAGATACTCTGGAGCCAGCAGACACTCTGGCTCCAGCAGACAATCCGGCCCCCCCAGTGTCCGCCGCCAAGGCGATCGCCACAGACACGACCATCATGCCGGGAGAGCGCGTCGGCTCAGTCACCCAAGTGACCAGCCGAGCTGATTTGGCCACGCTGTATGGTGATGCTGTCTTATCAGATACTGAGGTGCATGTTGGCGAGGGTTTTACCGAGCCCGGGACGACAGTGAATGCTGACACCCCGGCTGCGTTTTCGATCGTTTGGGCCGACAACCGCCGATCGCAGGCCGTCACCGTCAGAGATTTTGGCCCCGCTTGGCAAACCTCAGAAGGACTACGGGTGGGCATGCCGTTGGCTGAACTGCAGTCAGTTTTGGGTGATTTCGACTTGTATGGCTTCGGCTGGGATTATGGCGGCACAGTGGTTTTAGAAGGCTCTAATCTATCAGACTATGATGGGCTAATTGTGTTGCGCCTGTTGCCCGCCCAGGTCGACACATTTCAGCAACAGCCCGAAGCGTTTCAAGCACTGGCGGGCGCTCGCCTGATCTCGTCAGACAATCCTTATTTGCCTGCCCTTGATCTCGTTGTGGATGAAATGATCGTGTACCTCGATGCCCCCCTATAGTTGAGGATGAACGCACTGAGTTAGAGACCGCGTCTCTAGATCGAGCTTGCTGGATAATTCTCACCATGGCTGATGTCCCCAAAATCAAAGCCAGTCTGCCGCCAGGGCTGATCGTCCGCCTGGGTAAAACGGTGT
>CALCPB010000764.1 GCA_937897665.1 uncultured Halomicronema sp.
AGTAGGGATATTTAGAACGCGCTCTACCAGCAGGCAATCCAACGCTGTTATCGCAGTAACCCACAGCGATCGCCTTGATATAAATAGCGGAAAGTTTTTCAAAAAATAATATATTGCCAACCACTCAATCCCACTCTAAGCATTTCCTTGAAACCAGGACTTTGCACTCAAAGGGGCAATACAAATAGTCAAGCTTGCCTGACATCAACGGTCGCTGCTGGTTTCAAAAGACACAAATCTCTCAATTGGAAAATATTGAGAGATCGCTCTTATTGATACCGAGAAACATTGCTGCAAGACCAGGCAACTGGTTCAGAGCGGTGAGTTTTTATGAGAGACGAATTTAATAGCTAGAGACCAAACTGATTAGCCCAGAGTCCATTGATTCCATGAGTAACTCTAAGGCTTCAGCATCGGTGTCAGGGAGATATCCCAAGCGCGTCAACTCAGTATTGATAGCGTTTTCTAGGTCAGGAGTGAGTCTGTGGATGGCGATCGCCTGACTCACTAGTGATCGGATACTACTAGAGGGCTTCATAGTGCACGATAATCAGGGACGGTACTAGATTACTAGTTGATTATCGGTCATCCTCATCGATGTCTCTGTGATCCCATTAAATCTTCCTTGTGATTTCAGGCGAGAATGGCGTGATTTAAATCACAATCCCTTTTGTAGCTGAAAATACCTTACGTAGAATTACTTAACTGAAACTTTATATAGGCCGGACTCGGTATCAAGATTGTGAAAACCAGGCCCATTTGGATGGGCGAAGTCGAGCATCTGCTTTATCTTCGGAACATCGGTTTACACACCTTTAGTAGCAAACGTATGAGTTTTGGAGTGTATCAGCTATGCAAGGTATTCAATCAGCTTTGACTGTAGTTCAGCCCAGCGGTGCTTGGAACGCGGCCAATGCTTACGACTTACAATCTCAACTTTCTGAATATATTTTCGCTGACACCTCTACCGGCCTCATGGTAGATATGAGCCGCGTTGAGTCGCTCGATAGCGCGGGCTTGGTTTCCTTAATTTCAGCACTGCGCACTGCTCGCAACCTCAGTAAGCGCTTTTGCCTCTGCTCCGTGCCGCCTTCCATTCGCATCGTTTTTGAGCTAACCCAGCTTGACCAGGTATTTGAGTTTGCGGATGAGCTGTCCGTACAAGCCGCTTAAATCGCATCGAAAACGCCTGATCGTTAGTCTTGAGGCATGACCGCAGCACTCAAAGCACTTTAGGAGGCATCGTTTGTGGCTCCATTCATAGAAAACAGTTTGGCTGACGGATAGCAACTTGCTGTCTGTCAGCCAAAATTCTTCTTTAGGCAGTTTCTTTAGAAGGAGAGCCTGACACCGTCGCTGACACGGGGTGGTTGGGTGAGGCGTCCTCAGCCTGACAGGCTCCAGCCAGTGCTCTTGCGATCGCAAATCACACAAACCACCATTGGATCAGCTACTCCAGATTACTGAACTTGACATGCTGACCGACATTGAGATGCTGGTCAGCATGTCAAGTTCCGCGATATTTTGCGCAATCATCAGGAGTCGGCGTCGTGAACTGACGCCCCAATCTAGTGGTCTACGCTGGGCGTGATTTGGAGCGCGACAGAGGCCTGGGGTGAGAGCTAAGCCTGCGCGGCCTCTTGAATCTACGCTGGGGTACACTGCTGCACCCGCTGGGGATAATTTAGCGCGTGGTGAAGTTGGCCCGTCAGCGTTTGATAGTAGCCATACAGACCGGCGCGATCGCTGGGGCTTTCGCTGCCAAAAACATATCGGTTAGCAACCTGGGTTTGCACTCGCTGCAGTTCGCGATCGGTGACCGGCTGCTCGCAGATTTGAGTAATCTGTTCCACAATGGCGGCTTCTACTGCGGCCAGGTTGGCAGGTGGTAACTGCGCCGAAATACTAAAGACGCCCTGCTGCCAGTAAGACATATTGCTAGCGGAGATACCGGTCACGAGCTGCTGATCTTCTCGCAAGTCGCGCACGAGGCGAGACATACGGCCTCGACCCAAAATGGATGACAAGACATCGAGAGCGTCGGTTTCTTCGACCTCAGCCAGACCCGGCACTCGCCAGTTGAATACGAGGCGCGCCTGCTGCAAAGCCGGATCAACATACGCTTGACGCTGCACGGTGGTGAACGGCCCTTCGGGGGCCGAGCGATAAACGTTGGCATCGCTGTAGCGCTGGGTGCGGCTAGGCTGACGGGCCGCTAAAGCCTGGTCAAAGCTATCCGCAACGGTTTGGATCAAGGTTTCTGTCGGCAAATTGCCGATCGCCACGGCGGTCATCCGCTCCGGCTGATACCAGTAGCGATGAAACGCCTGCATCTGATCAGCGGTGAGCTGTTCGATCACGGCGGCGGGGCCTAACACCGGGCGACGGTAGGGCAAGCGCTCAAAGGCCAACGCCATGGAACGGTAGAACGTACGTCGCCGGGGATTATCTTGGGCGCGTAAAATTTCTTCGAGGATGACCGGGCGCTCTCGCTCAAATTCCGCCTCTGACAAGAGCGGATTCATCACCAACTCGATTTGTAGCGGTGCTAAGGCAGCAAAATCTTGGGGCGCAGTCGTAATAAAAAATTGGGTGTAGTCCTGACTGGTCGCAGCGTTAGTCACCCCACCCTGGGCCTCGATGCGGCGTTCAAACTCGCCCATGGGCAATTGCGAGGTGCCCTTAAAAATCATGTGCTCTAAGAAGTGGGCCATGCCATTGATGGCATCGGACTCGACTGCCGACCCGACCCGGAGCCAGAGGCTCAGGTTAACGACATCGACGGGCATCTGCTGGGCAATGATGGTCAGCCCATTGCTGAGCCGCTTCACCGTGGGGGCCGTTAGGGCAGCCGGAGAAGCATTAACGGCGATCGCTGGGGTCATGGTAGGCGGTTCCAGAGTCTTGGCCTTCACTTATCTTAACGGATGGGTGAAATAAACCCTTATACTGCTCTAAGTTTTGCTAAGGAATTGCCCACGATTGTGAAAAATCAGGGCGATATTCCCGCCAAAATGCTCAATTAGCCGACGTCAGCCAGGAAAAATCCCGCAGAAGTAGACTTTTTCGAATTTTAGTGGATTTTTTCAGCGGGTTCCTGCACTACTCGCCAGGCATGTGAATTAAACTGGGGCAGCCAGTGGCGCTTGTCTGTTAAGCGCTGTGGCCAGCCGATTGATGATGTGGCTGTCGGTTGCCCTTACCACTCATTTGGGCCACGCACGTCAGGGAGAATCTCCATGGGTACCTGGATCAAGGAAACAAGTAAAGCGATATACCTGATGGAAGGGGGGTATTGGATTTCCAAACTGTCCAAATATCCTTCCTCAACGAATCCTAAAGAGATGGTGTTGAACATCGCGGCGATTCGGTCTTGGTTTACCCGCGCTGACTATCCTCGGGCGATGACGGTATCCCTCACCACCCACAGTGAACCGCCGCCCAAACCCGCTGCACCGCCCCCCCCCCCCCACAAAGGCCCAGGTACCAAAAGCCGG
>CALCPB010000765.1 GCA_937897665.1 uncultured Halomicronema sp.
ACTGAGCAGCACTACACCCACCACGGCTATCCCGTCCATGTCTTCTAACCGGCCATACCCATAGTCAAAGCGTGCCGTCTCTTGCCGGCGCCCAACAATGAACTCCACCCCTAGTGTCAGTGCCGTCAGGGCATCGCCCACGTTATGAATGAGATCAGCCAGCAGCGCCACACTTCCAGAGAGGCTAAACACGATCGCCTGCAGCACTGAGGTGATCAACAGGCCCACTAAAGACCACTGCACCGCCCACAGGCCGCGAGCTGATGTCGCGATCGTGGGATCAATCGCCCCATGAGTATGGCTGTGACCATCATGATCGTGACTGTGGGCATGAGACGTGGGGGATAAATCAGACAGCTGAGCCATAGCAGTAAACGATTAAAACGACGATGACAGAGCAATGCTTGAAATATCAGCCAAACCCTGCCCTTGACAATGTCCCAAGTCGAACACGAGTGAGGACAGATCGAGCAGCTTGAGGTCAGTCTACGATAATTGAACGGTCAAGTGATGAGTGCGCGCTGGATCAGTCGTTAGAACCTGCTCAAGGAATCGATCTCAAGGAGTGTCGCTGACTCACGACAGCGCTTCTAAAGCCCGGATGATCGCACGGTATAGGTGATTTCTTCAATGGGTAAATCGCGACTGTCCCAATCGCTGTAGCGCAGCTGTAGTCGCCGTTCTCCGGCATAGTCAACCAGCTTGCCGCCATATTTTTTGGCCTCAGTGCCAAGGCTTTGAATCCGCACTGTGCCATTAAAAACCGTGGCCCGAGCGAGATAAATTACTAGGTCATCGCGAGACGGACGATTGACGGTGGTGCTCGCGGTGAGATGGGCCAAGCCGCGCTCATCTAATTCATGGGACAGTGCCATCGCCGTATTGCGAATGCCGCGAATGGCGACAATGCTGGCCGCGACGGCCATGGTGATGTCAACGCCGTCGTCCGTCAAAATCTGCTGGCTCGACAAATACTGAAAGTTCCGTTCACCCAAGTCGCTGCGAATGCGGCGGTGAATCAGATTCTCAGGATGGTAAGTCTTCAGAGCACCGACGATCGCTCCACAGGCATCGCGGGGCTCGCGCCAGGGTGATTCACGGGTTTTACCGTAGACCTGCTTGCCGTTTTCACGCAGGCGGCCGACGTGGGTTTTTAGGTCGATCGCTACTAGCGAAATTGATTGGGCATTGCCGGCATAGACTCGCCGTTTCAGGGCTTCATCCAACTCGTGAGCAACAGTGACATGGGCCAGGGTTGCCCCATTATCGGTACCGCCTCCCGCCGGGAAAAAGGCCTCTAGCTTCAGTTCGCCAATCTCGGACAGAGTGGCAAACCGCGAAGCCACAACGTCGCGATAGCGCTTGGTCGCCTCACCCTGGTGAATGCGATCGCCGCAGTTCGTGTAGGCGAGGGTCGTCACCACGCTGGGCAGGCTCATGTCAGCACCACAGGCTTTCACATCGGTCTGGCTGGCGGCCGCAAACTGCAGCTCATCTCGCAGCAACTGCAAACCATTAATTAAGGCGTAGCGATCGCTGACAATTTCATTCAGGTAATTGTGATAAGCGTTGCGCTCCATTCCAAAACTCGCCCCCAACTGCCAAAAGCGTTCGAGGCGTTGTTCGGTGGGGGCTGAATTAAAGGGCGTCGTCATGACATCAACCCCTTCTGGTGAGAGGACGCGCTTTTATCATGCCACTCCATCCTGACTACGGATGGAAAATGCAACTAAGTTGAAAGCTTTGTTCGCCATGAATGGGTGAACTGAAGAATACGAATTTTCCAGTCATAGCACTGGGGTTTACTGCCCGGTTTGCACAATTGCTTCACTGCTTGTGATGCCTGAGGCGCTTCCCCCATCAACCCCCAGACCCTGATGAGGGACGAATATTGCTGCGCCCGATTCACCAATCCCTAATGAGAATAGTCGGTCACATGGGGGTCGCCTTCAGTGTGCACCTCTAGCTCCTCACGCCGCACCGTTTCTTGGACGGTCACCACATCCTGTTCAACTTCCTTGCGGATGTTGATTTGTTGGCTGACCACTGGCTCTTTACGCAGCTCAACTTGATCTTCGAAGACTTCAACTGTCGCAACATCACCCGATTGCCGGTGACCATCGGGCAGGTTGACCTGGGTTGTGCCAACGATAGATTCGATTTCGATGATGATCTTTTCTTTTTGAACAGGGATAGATCCTTCCACCATCTCTGTGACAACTCGCTTAGAAACCTTGACCTCGCCAGTCTTGGCGCGATGCTTACGGGCGAGCAGCCGTTCCTCAAAGAGTCGTAGTTGCTGATGGTTGTGGTCATTTGTCTGATCCCGATCGGGCTCTTGACTATAACGAGTAGTTTCAGATTCAGACGGTTGCAAGGGGGGCATCGATTGCGCAGCGGGCGATACCGCAACGTATCCCCTAACAGCAGGCTGACTGCCAGAAACGGCAGACTCTACCGGCACTAACTCACCCGTGCGAGTCATTTGATAGATCTGTCTCACCTGCTCCTCATAGTGACGGTCAACTAAAGATTCGTCACGGTATTCCGGTAGCTGATTAATCTGGTCTTTATACAGGTCAATTGCATAGATTCGGTTGTGTTCGGGATCATCTATACAGAGCCCAATCGGCAACAGCACACGTTTATCTGGAACCCATGCTGCTGCGTCAATCACTAAGTAACGCAGACAATCGTGCTCATCAATCAAAATAGTGTGAACTTTACCGATCTGCTCGTCCTTGGCAGGGCTATGAACATAAACATCGGCACCTACGACGCCATCAACATTGCTAAAGCGATCTATATAATCCGAGTAGCGATTTTTAATTTCGTAAAGTGCCATACCAGTAGTTAAAAGAAGTATTCAGATGGATTGATTATCAGTGATTGACTCAACTGTTTCATCCTTCTCCTGGCAGAAATCGCTAACTGCATAAGTGTATTAGCCAGAAAACAGCAGCCATTAAAATTTTCACACAACTAATATTCGAGCCCTGCTGGAATGATGTCTATCTTATATAAATACTTTTTACTGATCTAAAAATATATTCGCCTGACTGCTGTGATCTAAAAAAACGTGATCATCTCTTTATTTATGTATGAAATTTATAAAAAATGCCTTTGGGAAACTTCATCTTCATCTAATTGGACATCCCTAGCTTTTCGAGTCTAAAGCTGGAAGATGAAGCGTCTTCTATCAAAGGGTTGAGCATATTTATCCAAGAGAGTGATAGTGACGTCGGCAGGATTTTGACTGCTTTTCTGGTAGACAACAGTATCCCAGGAAATGATTGGGCCTTCGCGTTCCGATTGATTCAGAAAAACAGTCATCGACAACCAATAGGAAGATATCTTTGCTGTTTGATTTCTGTCGTTTTAGCCATGAACTGATCGAACATTATTTCTATTCTGTAGTTGTTGATTCGAAGAGAGAGGCTAATAGCAAATATGGCTCTTATGAAATTTAATGATGTTTATCCTGATCGCCAAGCCACCTTTGGCAATGGCCAGAACATCGCAGACTTTGGTGAATACAGCGTTTATGCGCGTCGTGACGATAAAGTTGGCACTATCGAAGACGCTTTGTTTGACAATAGTACCGGCCACATCCGTTAATTGATTGTGGATACCGGTTTTTGGATCTT
>CALCPB010000766.1 GCA_937897665.1 uncultured Halomicronema sp.
AAACGTGTAGAGATCAGGGATATCATTGACGTCATCTTGCAGCCACTCCCTAAACTTCGCGAAAGGGTTGATTGTGAAACGCTTGCTGCAGGGCATAGCGATCAAGATTTAAATGCTGCAGGTAGTCGGTCAGGGCTGAGCGTAAATCATCTCGACTCTTCAAGCCTTCGATGCGGTGATCGACTTGCCCCTGTTGAAAAATCAGCAGCGTGGGCAACGTCGTGAGGCGATACTGATTGGCTAGCTTGAGATTGTCGTCGGCATTGATATCAACCAACCGCAGATTGCCGAGCCACTCATCTTGCAAACTCATTAGCAGCGGTTCGACCAGTCGACAAACCCCACACCAAGGAGCCCAAAAGTGGACGAGAACGGGAACCGGTGATCCCAAGACTTCAGCTTCAAAAGTCGATTCGTCAGTCGTCAAAGACATAGGTTTGTAAAAGAGAGCATAAAAAATTTACTTTTCATTTCATTGTATAGGAGTCGGGCCAGCATTATAGAGATTCGCAGTCACTTTGTCGGCGTCCGATAACATCATGCAAGTAACGAAAGATGAACTAAGTATTTGTACTCGTCAGGTTAGTGTTAACGCCCTTAATCTTGATCCCCGCCTGGTTTAGTGCCAATTGCGATGAGACTACAGCAGAAAGCTCACTGTACTGACCAGAGAAACGTAATGTATCGTTAAATTCTTTTCAGTTTGTTTCGGTTTTGCTGAGAAAACCCTCCAGCGGGATCAAACAAAGTTCACAGAGCTCAGTTGCCGGTACTTCCCCTTGATCTCACCGCCTCGAGATCGCCCCGAATAATGTCCGTGGCCAGTCGGCAGGAGCAACTTCTCAGGTCAGGCCGGTGGAGATACGGTGATCGATTTTAGTGATCGCCCGCAGCCCACCCCTCGTGCATCATTGGGATCGTCATTCTCCTCAACGCAGATCAATTAGGAAAACGAGATCGTCGTCCTCAAGGGATGACGCCTCTGGAGCATGAGCCGCTCGCCACTCGCGACCAGGGCCTGTCGTCCCACATTGACGACATAATGAGGCTAGTTTTTTCGATGCATGGTTCATGTCTGCTTCTACCCTGACGGCCTCCTCTCCCCTTGATCTTGATTACGTGCGATCGCACTTTCCAGCCTTAGCCCAGGGCTGGACTTTTTTTGACAACGCCGGTGGCTCGCAGATTCTGCGGCCCGTTGTCGATCGCATCACCGAATTTCTCTACGACTCCAACGTTCAGCTCGGCGCTTCCTACGCGGTCTCGCAGACAGCCACGGCACGGGTCGAGCAGGGGGCGGCAGCGATGGCGACGCTGATCAATGCCGCCGCCGCCGAAGAGGTCGTGCTGGGGCCAAGCTCGTCGGCCCTGTTGAGAATTTTGGCCTACTGCCTGGGGCAAACCCTGCAGCCAGGGGATGAAATCGTAGTAACCAACTGCGATCACGAAGCCAACATCAGCCCCTGGATGGAGCTGCAGCAGTTGGGCGTCACGGTAAAAATTTGGTCCGTTGACCCTAATACGCTCGACCTCGAGATCGCTGACTTAGAGGCCTTGCTGACCTCACGGACTCGCTTGGTCGCCGTCACCCATGTCTCTAACGTGCTGGGCACCATCAACCCGATTCGGCAAATTGCCGATCGCGTCCACGCTCACGGGGCGCTGATCTGCGTAGATGGGGTCGCCTATGCCCCCCACCGCCGCATTGACGTACAGGCACTGGATGTCGATTTCTATGTGTTTAGCCTCTATAAGGTGTATGGGCCGCACTTGGCGATGCTCTACGGCAAACGGGAACACCTGTTGGCCCTGCCGGGATACAACCACTATTTTGTTGAGCCCACGGCAATTCCCTACAAGTTTCAGCCGGGGGGCACCAGTTACGAACTCAGTTACAGCGCGATCGTGATTCCCCAGTATTTGCAAACGCTGGCGCAGCATCACCGGGGACCAGCCGCTGCCGCGACAGCGACTGGCCAGCTTGATCAGGCGTTTGCGCTGATTCAAGATCATGAGGCCGCGCTGGCAGAACGGCTGCTGAGTTTTCTGCGCAGCAAACCCAACGTGCAGATCATTGGCTGTCCTGAAGCAGATGCAACTCAGCGAGTGCCGACAATCGCCTTCACCGTAGACGGC
Source organism: uncultured Halomicronema sp. (assembly GCA_937897665.1). Taxonomy (GTDB): domain Bacteria; phylum Cyanobacteriota; class Cyanobacteriia; order Phormidesmidales; family Phormidesmidaceae; genus Halomicronema. The sequence continues at coordinate 2,137 of CALCPB010000766.1, forward strand.
CTGGCCAGCGACCAAGTCCCACCGCAAATCGACCCCCACAAAATCGGCATTCGCTCAGGCCATTTCTACGCCCTGCGCCTGATCGAAGCTTTGGGCCTGCTGTCGCAAAACGGCGTGGTGCGTGTCAGCATGGTGCATTACAACACGCTGGCAGAGTGCGATCGCCTGATTCAACTGTTCGATGGGCTGTTCTAAAGGCGGTTATTCATACCCGCTCAAATAGCCGACAAACATCGAGTGTATGGAGCGAGCGCGGTCATGCCCGTCCCCAACATGGCTACACCGAATGGATGATGCGCTCGCTCTAAGGTTCACTGACCGATTGGCCAATTCGGGCGCTGCGCCCAGATCATAAACCGAGCGCAGAAACCAATTTTGTCGAGGTTGGGTAGTGCCCAACCTCGGCAGTTGGGGCGGCTATTTTTGGAGCCAATCCCTGAGTGGGTGAGTGATCTCGATTCGCTGAGGGACAAAACGACAATTCCGCCCCCTGGCCCCACCGCTCCCTGACATGGTCAGCAGTCCGATCACTGGGAATGGCCATTAGCCTGCTCTAACGCCGCGATCGCCAGCGTGGTCTTAATCACCGCATCGGGGTTAAGGCTAATCGAGTCAATTCCCTGCTCCACCAAAAAGCGGGCAAATTCGGGATAGTCGCTGGGGGCCTGACCACAGATGCCAATCTTGCGGCCAGTGGATTGGGCGATGGCAATGACTTGGGCCACGAGCCGCTGCACCGCTGTGTTCCGTTCATCAAACAGATGGGCCACTAGAGCCGAGTCGCGATCGAGCCCCAAGGTGAGCTGAGTCAGGTCGTTAGAGCCAATGGAAAAGCCATCAAACACCGTGGCAAATTCATCCGCTAGGATGACATTGCTGGGCAGCTCGCACATGACGTAAACCTGCAGGCCATTCTCCCCCTGCACCAAGCCATGCTGCGCCATCTCCGCCAGCACGCGCCGCCCCTCATCCGGCGTGCGGCAAAAGGGCACCATCAAAATGATGTTGGTCAGCCCCATGTCATCACGCCCTCGTTTCAGTGCCTGACATTCCAACGCAAATCCGGCTTTGTAGCGATCGTCATAGTAGCGAGAAGCCCCGCGCCAGCCGATCATCGGGTTTTCTTCACTAGGTTCAAAGGCTTTGCCGCCAAGTAGGTTGGCATATTCGTTGCTCTTAAAATCGGACAGGCGGACGACCACCGGCTTGGGATAAAACGCGGCACCAATGGTGCCAATGCCCTGGGCTAGCTGATCAACAAAATATTGGGGCTTATCGTCGTACTGCTCTGTAAGGCGGGCAATTTTGCGTTTGGCCGTGCTGTCAGTCAGGGTATCAAAGTTGAGCAGCGCCAGCGGATGCACTTTGATCTGGTTGGCGATGATAAATTCTAGTCGGGCCAACCCCACCCCCGCACTGGGCAAGGCTGACAGGCGAAAGGCGATCTCCGGGTTGCCAACGTTCATCATGATCTGGGTGCGGGGCTGGGGAATCTCATCCAGCGGGGTTTCTTCGACTCGGTAGGGCAGCTGCCCGGCGTAGACCTGGCCTTCTTCGCCCGCCGCACAGGAAACCGTAATCGGCTGCTCGGTGCGAATGACGCTGGTCGCATCACCACAGCCGACGATCGCCGGAATGCCTAACTCGCGCGCAATAATCGCGGCGTGGCAGGTGCGGCCGCCCTGATTGGTGACGATCGCCGCCGCCTGTTTCATAATCGGTTCCCAATCTGGGTCAGTTTTGGCCGTGACCAACACCTCCCCCGGCTGAAACTGGTCAATGTCGGCCACTGACAAAATGACGCAGGCTGGCCCGGCCCCGATGCGCTCGCCGACGGCCCGCCCGGTGGTCAAAATGGGCGCGGTCACGGGTGACTCTAACTGATACGCCTGCAAAACGTTGCTAGCCTTTTGCGACTGCACCGTTTCGGGGCGGGCCTGCACGATAAATAACTCTCCGGTTTCACCATCCTTGGCCCACTCAATATCCATCGGCGAGTCCACGCCTCGGATCAGACTGTAGTGGTCTTCGATCTGACAGGTCCACCGGGCCAGCTGCAGCACTTCGGCTTCAGTAATGGCAAAGCGCTGTTGCTCCGCCCGCGACACCGGCAGATTTTTAACCAGTTTGGTGCCGCCAGTGTTGTACACCATCCGCAGGGCTTTGCTGCCCAAGCGCTTGCTGAGAATGGGACGGTGCCCGGTTTTGAGCGTAGGCTTAAAGACGCGATATTCGTCGGGGTTGCCGGTGCCCTGCACCACGTTTTCGCCCAGCCCGTAGGCAGCGGTAATCAACACAGCATTGTTGAAACCCGTCTCGGTATCGATGGAAAACATGACGCCCGACGCGGCCAAATCAGAGCGCACCATTTTTTGCACACAGACCGATAGCGCCACCTCAAAGTGGTCAAACCCCTTGGTCTGACGATAGGAAATGGCGCGATCGGTAAACAGTGAAGCAAAGCATTTTTTGCAGGAAGCGATCACTTCTGCCTCACTATGGACGTTGAGATAGGTTTCTTGCTGACCAGCAAAGCTGGCATCAGGCAAGTCTTCGGCCGTGGCACTCGATCGCACAGCAACGTCGGTGTCAACACCGTAGCGATGGCCCAAATCTCGATAGGCGTCGCGAATGGCAACTTCCAACTCGGCGGGAAAGGGCGCATGCAGGATCAGCGATCGCGCGGTTTCACCCCGCTGCTGCAAATTCTGAACGTTATTGATATCCAAGTCGGCAAAGAGCGATCGCAGGGTGGTTGCCAGGTCATTGCTGGCAATAAAGTGTCGATAGGCCTGGGCCGTGGTGGCAAAGCCCATCGGCACGTTGATACCCTGAGGCGTCAACTGCTGAATCATTTCTCCCAACGAGGCATTTTTACCACCGACAATCGGCACGTCATCTAATCGAATCTGATCTAACCAAAGCACAAAATCCTGATCAGTTTGCACGAGCTGGGAAACCATAGATAAAATCCTCTTTCATGGAGTGAAAACAGGGCCATTTTTTTACTTTTAAGAAGCAATAAAAAGCTACACCTGTGTTTTTTTTTGCTTTGCCAATAAACAGCGTGATCAGCTGCCACCAGAGACTGGTGCTGATCGACTCAAACTTTCGACAGCCAACCGCTTCGAAAGGAGAAGCGATCGTGCCGATAAATTTTATTTCCCTAAACTAATAGTTCGATTCTATAAAAAAGGACAAGTCTCTTAGAGATCATCGAACAAATCTTTGCTTAGCCAGAAAATTTTCTTAAGCCTAAAAAACTCTCTGTAAATAATTTTCAATTAGCGGTAAATGATCGAGAAAAGAGCCTTGAAATAACCTCAACGGGGGGTGAATCAGGCTCCCAGCATGGGTATTAGCCTGGCCAGAAAGCAAGCGCTACCAATGTTCGACTAAAAAGCTGTTCGCCCCACCGCCTTCAACCGATGTGTGGCCTTACTTTTTCATCAATTGGTGGGGCGCATATGCGTCATGGGCGACGGCTCATCAACAGCGTCCTGATCGCCGAGGGTTGTCACGGCCAACCCTTACAGCATGAGTGAAGGCAGCTCTGACCGAGTCCAGGTGTCTTGAGAGTACTCAGCCACAAAGGGCCGCACCACAAACTGAGGCCGATCGCCCGCCTGTACATCAATCCGCAGAAACGAGTAGGGCAGGCGCTTTTCGGCTCCCGCTCCTTGACGACCGACAAACAGCTGCGACTTCGCCACCACGCGGGTATCGCCGCCGACGGCTTCTTCTACGGTGGTGGTGTCAGGATGTTGCGATCGCAACCGCGCGCCGCTGCCGCCACACACCAGCCAGTTCAACTCGAGATCGCCGTGGCCCGTATCGACGGTGCGTAAATATTCAAAACAGTGGGCATGGCCGCTCAGGACTAGATCAATGAGGGGCGTCGGCGCATCATTGCCGACCCGCTGCACTACGGCATCAAGCACCCACCGCAAATGCCGCCGCACTGACAAACAGGCGGTTTCGTGCAGCTTTGTCACTTCGGTGATGTAGGGCGGGTGGTGCAGATAGACGATACGGCCCCGCACCTGCGGATTTTGCAGCGAGGCCACGAGGCGATCGCGCAGCCAAAACAGCTGTGACCAGTCGATATTCGCGGGGAGATCTGGCCCCGGTTCATCGGCCGCTAATACGGGCGCACCGTCAATCTCCACTGGACGGTTAAACGTGCTGGAATCGAGGCCAAAGAAATCAATATCGCCATAGCGAAACTGATAGTAGCGATTGGGCAGACGGGTAAAGCTCCCTGGCTGGTAGGTCAACGCTTGGCCGGTGTCAGTGGGGGTCGTGTAATGCTGCTGCAGGTGCGCCGTCAGCTGTTCGGGCGATAGCTCTCGCAAATAATCTAAAAACACGCGGGCGTAGGTGTCACCGGTGGCCGAACCACGTAGCGTCACATTTTTAGTCACTGGCACGTTGAGATATTGGCGCAGGGGCCGCAGCGCCGCCACCAAAAAGCCGTAGAACGTCGGCAGATTGTAGTAGTCGTGATTACCGGGTACCGCCAAAAATGGCTGGTTGAACAGCAGCCGACAATAGCTAGGCAGTTGGTCGCGATCGCCCGCCACTAGCCACTGCCGATAGGGTTCGATGAAGTTGGCGGCGTACAGATCAGGCGACCCCATTTGATACACCACGTCGCCGGTATGCAGCAAAAAGCGACAGTCGGCTTGCTGAGTCGCCAGATAGTCGGCCACGACCTGCTGGGGATGGCCAAAGGGCTGAGGCCCAAAGCCGCTATCGCCAATGACTAAAAAAGAAAAGGCTGACGTTGTCGCCAGCCCATCTGCTATCTGTAGTCGAGTTTGATCAATCGCTCGCTCGCGCATCGCTTGAGCACGCCAACGCACTCGCGATCGCATTTTTTGAATCTTTTGTGAAATCGGCGGATCGAGTAAGAATCCCATAGCGAGGTGGCGCACATTTCCTCTGCACTGTAGCCATTGTGCCCAATAATTGCCAAGACCATGGCCGCTAAAATTTCCCCAAAAATTGCGCCAGCGCGGTCGCCTGGTGCTAGCCCCCAATGTCAGCTCCGCGCGTTGGCTATCAGTGCGCCCTAGCCATCAGGAAACTGCCAGCAGGAAAGCGTTTCGACATTCTTACTGCCGCAGGTGCATTGCACCTCGTGGGCAGACGCCACCCACTCGCGATCGCAGACGCGACAATGACAAAACACGTTGTTGTCGTCGGCCTGCTGTAGGCCAAACCGCCACTGCTGCAGTTCGTCCGGCGTGAAATGGGAAGCGGAATCAGTCATGGTCGGGTACCTCTTTGCTGCCGACCGGAAGGGAAATAGGGTTCGAGCGTTGAGCAGAGCACGCCATCGAAACTCAAAATCCAACCGTCAAAACCACTCAAGGTGCTGTGTGCATCATGATATCCCTGCCGTCTCCTCAGCGAGAGAAGAGCTTAGCGATTTGTCAGGATTGGGCACGTGTCGGGTTTCCGTTGTCCTGTGACGGCTTGGCAATCAATCACTCGGGAGATCGCAATTGATGAGGTTGCAAATTGAGGAGATCCTCTGGACAGTTCAAATTGACGAAATTCATCCACAGCCATGCTTGTATTGCCGTAGGGCTCTACCTCTCCTGCAGGGTATTTCGCCCTCCGAATTCCGAACTCCGCATTCTCCTGGAGATAGCAACGAATAGTCGTCTGTCACTGACTAGGACGCAGTCGTGCTGATCAAAAGCCAGATGCCCCCGATCGCCACCAACACCCCTAAAACAGCTCTGCCGGTGACGCGATCGCCCAGCGCTACCGCCAGGGGCAACACAAACAACGGACTGGTGGCCAAGAGCGCTTGGGCAATGCCGGCCAGGGTATATTTGAGCGAAATTTGCTGCAGCCAAATTGCGAGATAGGTGCCCAAAAAGGCCGCCATTATCAAGTATGGCAATAGTTGCCGCGATTTAAGCGGCTGCAGCTGCGCCCCTACCTGACCGTGCCAGCTAATCAAACCCACCAAAACGAAGCCCCCGGCAGCAATGCGCAGCAGCCCACTCCAGAGCGGATCAACCAGACTGTCGGCCAGGGCACCACGCGACATCACCGCGCCACTGGCCTGACCGATCGCCGCCAAGACGCCCCAGACAATGCCCGCCCGCGTCGAACCGGAAGTCGGGTCACCGCCCGGCACCCGTTCCGCAATCACCCAGGCAACCCCGAACACGGTGAGAAAAATACCGCCCCAGGCGATCGCGCTCAGCTGTTCGCCTAAAAACAGCAATGCTATCAGCGCCGTCAGCGGGGGCGCGAGGGATTCCATCAGTAAGGCGCGCCGAGCACCTAAACAGTTGATGGCGTTGAAATAGGCCGTATCACCCAACCCAATCCCCACTGCCCCACTGAGCAATAGCCAAAAGACTGCAGTCGGCGGCAACTCTGCCTCTAGAGTTGGGCGAAGCAGTAGCGTCAAGAGGATGAAGGCGATCGCGATGCTGCCCTTGGCCAGATTTAAGACTGGCGGACTAATCGATTTACCCAAGCGCCCAAAAATGACCGTTGACAGTGCCCACAAAAAAGCCGCCGTTAGGGCAGCAATCTCACCCCCTAGCATCGCCGCCCGCTGCCCGCTCTAAGGTGTTGACCCGGCTTTTGCTGAGTGACTCTAGCGTCGTCCGTAGTAGGAAACTTCAATATCTGCGTACCAGCCTGGCCCCATATTTTCGTAAAGAAAGACTCGCTCCACCTGATAGTAAACCCCATCGTGAAACAAGCAATCGCCCACTCGTGGGATGATGGGGTAAGTCGCAAACCACAGAGCATCCTTAACCGGCGCTTTAGGGTTGGTGCTGCGAGCTGCCAGATAAAAGATTTGCACCTTATAAATGCCCGCAACCGCTGAAGAGGAGGCTGGCGGTAGAGCCGGTAGTGACGAAGACGATTTTTTGCTTCGCTTCGCTCGGGGCTTGCGCTTCGGCTTTTCTGCTAGTTCCGATGAATCTTTTTCGAAGTCGTCTTCCACGGTGTTCAGGGGGATAAGTGCGATCGCCTGTGGCAATCATAAAAAATCTTTTGAGGTTCGCAACGACTAACAGTCAACTTCCCAGACAAACGCTACATTTTGTGTACATATGCGAACCGATGTCGCTATGTAGTGTTTCAGTGCTAATGTCTAGGCAAATGTCCCTGTGCGATGAAAACGACGGCTTTATTCACTAGAGGCATTTAACTCAGCTACTCATTTTGATTTATGAGGCGTTGTCGCATCGGGCGCTCGTGGCCAAGTCGCGACAGGTTTCTGAATCCTTTTTTGTGATCGCGTCGAATTGGTTTAGCAGCACAAGTCTTGTGCTCATTTAACTCTGCCTGCTGAGGCAGAGTTAGGGATTCGGCCTTATCTCACTTTTTGACCGGGTCTACAGGCCCTTAATCGATGAGAGCAGTCTATGTCGCCAATGGGGTGGCTGTAGGCTTCTCTTTGGTTTTGCTACGTTGCTCACCTTTACCCCCTTTAACCCTAATGACTTATCAAAATAAACTGCGCCCTTGGTGCATTGTGCAGCAGCTACCTGAGATGAAGCGCGTCATTATTGACCGGTTTCGTCATTATCAAGATGCCGATGCGCGCGCTAAGTTTTTGGGTGATAAAACTCCGAGCGCTAGCTTTGTTGTCTTGTTTGCGCCTGATGCTCCGGTCGTAGCCGCCACCCCAGCGGTGCCTGATGCAGTCGCCCCGGCTCACTAATGGATGGCGATGTTAGCCCCTGCCAGAGTGCTGGCAGGGGGCAGAGGCTCATGGAAACCATCGCAGCCGTCGGCAGTCCGGTTAGGGCAAGTTTGTTGAGCCCCCTTAATTCGGCCTGGCAATGCCAATTCCTGACCTTCGCAGGCGATTAGGGCCTTGTCCTTCCCAAAGGGTAGCTCCTATCAGTAATTTGGCCGCAGCGACCTTACCGGATACGCTGCAAGCTGGTGATGACCCCCGCGCCGATGGTGCACAGCAGCAGCACCCAAATTACGATTCCTGGCAGAAAGGAAAACAGGGTAAAGCCGCGCAAAATCCAAATCAGTAAGGTCAACGCCAGTAGACCTAAAAATACTTGAGTCGGAATGGATAGCTGTCTCATCAGAAGCTGAGTCCTTATCGAGCGGAGCGAATGCCGCCTAAAATGCCGACGCCGAGGGATAGCAGCAAGAGCGCCCACACCACATACTCAGGGATTTGCTTAACCCAGCCAAGGCCGCGCAAGATTAAGAGCGCCGCCCCCAAAACCAACATCACACCGACGATGTTGAGCACAATCATGATTGCTAGGGTGTTCGAGTTTCCGCGCATAGCACTGCCAACTCACCAAGAAGCGCTCTCATTGTGCCATGTTGCGTCGTTGTCACGGCGCTGAGTTTGGCCAACCCGACAGTTTCTCAACCTGCACCCTGACAGGTTGCATGAGGTCACGCCTGCGGTTTTAACAACAGGGCATAGTGATGAAATTCCGTATTCCGCTGATAGCCCAGTGATTCATACAGGGCCTGAGCGGCAGTGTTCTCAGCCTGAGTAGCGAGCACCAGTCTAATGGCACCAGTCGACTGGGCAAAGGTAGCCGCTGCCTGCAGCAGTTGTCGAGCCCAGCCCTGGCGACGCTCGCTAGCCGCGACATACAAATCATTCAAAATCCAAATGCGCTGCAGGCTAACGGACGAAAAGCTGGGATAAAGCTGCGTAAACCCTACGACCTGCGCCGCCGCGACGGCAGCGAAAATCACCGAATCCTGCTGTTGCAGACGCGCGCGCAGAAAATCAGCGGCGGCAGCGCGATCGGTCGGCTGACCATAAAACACCCGATAGTCATCAAACAATCGAGCCACGGCGTCTAACTGTTCTAACTGAGCGCGAATGATGGCCATGAGGGGGGCGCGATAAAGGTGCATCGGTAAATGGAACAGCGAGGAGTCTCATCAGCCGCATTGGCTAATACGCATCGGCTGTCGGCTCACGCGGTTGAGATAAAAAATAATTTTCTAAGGCTTGACCATGCTGCGCCGACTGTCGGAGCCACTGTAATCGCAGGTCAAGCCGATCGCGATCGCTGAGCTGCCAACTATCCCCCTGTTCCCGCAGGCGTCGCGTCAGCGTGTATAGGCAGAGCGCCGCGCTGACCGAGACATTGAGACTCTCGACAAACCCCACCATCGGAATTTTGAGCTGTCGGCCCGCCATCTGCAACGCCTGATCCGACAGACCGTAGCATTCACTACCAAAGCAAATCGCCAGTTTTTGATCCAGGGGAAGCGATTCTGGGGTGTATGCATCATCGTGAGGGGTCGTGGCCAGCAGCAGATAGCCCTGCGATCGCAGCTGGTGCAAACAGTGCGCCGTATTGTTTTCATGGGGTTCGCGATGCTGGTGTAGCGTGATCCACTTTTTGGCTCCAGAGGCGGCTCCTCGGCGCGTCTTAAAGGTGTTGAAATTTTCGACCACATGCACATCTTGCAGGCCCAGGCTCTCGCAAGTTCGCAGTAGCGCGCTGGCATTGTGGGGGTCGTGAAAGTCTTCAGCCACGACTGTAATTTGGCGCGTGCGGCAAGCCAGCACGGCATCCATTTTGGCTCGCCGCTCAGGAGTTACAAATCTTTCCAAATAAGCCATGACGGCTTCTGGTGAGTCTGGGTGCATGGGTTTACCCACAGGCGGCAACACGGTTTCGTCGCCGAGATAGCAGATTAAGCCTGACTATCAGGGCAGTTGGGCGGACCGGTCAGGGGCGCTTGAGGCTGATTTCAGCCCCGCTTCAGAGGTCGCCAACAGGCGGAGCTTGTGACCAGAGGATAATCGGCTGCGAAGTATGCCCGGAGCCCGATGGCGACGTTTGAGTCGTTAGGTTATCCTATTAGCACTCTACTTATATAGCTACTGAGTTTTTGGAGGCAATCGCTATCGTTAGAAGAAGACTAGACAATCGCCGCGTTCGCCCAGAGCAACCTAACATCAATCGCAATATCAGAGCCCAACAGGTATTGCTGATCGACCACGAAAATGAAAATCGTGGCGTGACTGACACTCGAGATGCCATCAGCCTGGCGGAGGAAGTTGGTCTTGACTTGGTGGTGGTTTCTGAAGGCAAAGAGACGCCTGTCGCAAAGATTCTTGACTACGGTAAGCACCAGTATCAGCAGAAAAAGCGGCAGAAACAGAGCGCTAAGCCGACGATGAAAGAGGTCAAGCTCCGCCCTAATGTCGACGACTCAGACTATGGCATTCGGATTGAGCGCGCCACCGAATGGCTCGACAAGGGCAACCACGTAAAATTTCAGATCCGGTTGCGGGGTCGTGAACACCAGCATCGCGATCGCGCCCGTGAGCTACTCGAACGCATCGTTCAAGATTTAGACAAAGTTGGCAAGGTGCAATCCTTCGACACCAAGTCTCTCATCGTGCAGCTGGTGCCTGAATCTTAAGCAGCTTCGCAACTCCACGCTTTAGAGGGATGTCGGCGTGCGCCGACATCCCTCTGTTTTTGGGAAGGAACATCACCAAAAGTTACACTTCTCCCTCGAAACATGAACAAACACTTCGCACCGCTGAAAAGTGCGGGCTAGATGCAGTAACCTAAACTCAGGTTGAAATCTAAAGCAAACCTTAAGAGAGTAGAGCGCATGAATCCTCATCTGCTACGCCAGCTGTGGGCTTTGATCGAAAGCTCTCAAAGTCATCGGATCTTGAGCCTAGACGACAGTAGCTTGGTACATTGGCTGACTGACCAAGTCTCTGGCGAACGTTCCCTTGACTCGATCGAGACCGATAGTCTCAACTGCTATATCCGCAGTCGCATTCCCCTGATTAGAGATATCGCCCAAAGCTAAGGGCTGTGATCGTTTGCATTGCCTACGGATGGCTTGTACGACCCATTTTTGGCCCCGAGTTAATGAAGTGAATGCGAGCGCAGTCATAGGGGCCTTAAATGAGTCGGTTACGACTTTCGGGCGGAGCATACGGCTTCGCCTAGGACACGACAGCCCTGTTTACTGATCGCCCCTAGCCCAATATCTAGTTGACTGCTGCCGCCGGTCGGTTGGGGCGTGTTTAGCGGCTCGATACAACTTGAGCGATTAGCTGCCATAGACCGGCTATCTGCCCGCGATGGAAAAGTTAACCTCCGCGATCGCCCCTCATCCTCAAGATTGCATAATGAGCTGTTGAGACCTCATCCCCTGCCGCCGGTGCAGCCCGCTAGCGGCCACGATAATTTTTAGACAGTCTCTAAAATTACCCACATTCACCGCAGGTCACGCACACAAACTTCAAAACGTGTTCTACGATACAAAAACATTTCGTCATGCATTGGAATGTTAAGCGAGATTAGCCTACTTGCTGACGGCAATAGTGTTGCTTTCATTGAAAGTAGCCAAGCCAGGCATGTGTTTGTGATGAGTTAGTAAGGTGTGTGAATAATGAAAAAATGGGGCTTTTTGGGACTGGCACTTGCCCTGACCCTGACCGCAGCCTGTGGCGGTGCAACGACTGATACTGCCGCTGAGGGTGGTGATGGCGCTGATGGCGCTGAAACCACGGCTGCTGATGGCGGTAGTCGGCTAGATGCAGTCATTGCCCGCGGGCAACTGGTCTGCGGTGTTGACGGCGGTATTCCTGGATTTAGTTTTGTTGATGAAGGCGGTACTTATTCGGGTCTAGACGTCGATGTTTGTCGCGCCGTGGCGGCAGCCCTATTCGATGATCCGGATGCCGTTGAGTATCGTCGTCTCGACTCGACCGAGCGATTCACCGCCCTGTCTGGCGGCGAGGTTGACATGCTCTCTCGCAACACTACTTGGACGGTAAGCCGTGATACTCAAGTGGGTATGGAGTTTGCTCCCACGACCTTCTATGACGGTCAAGGCATGATGGTGCGTACTGATGCCGGCATTGCTACCTTAGAAGACTTTGGCGGCAAAGCAGTTTGTGTTGAAACAGGGACCACAACTGAGCTGAACTTGACCGACCAAATGCGGAAGCTCGGCGTCGAGTTTGAACCGGTGGTGTTTCAAGATGCCGACGCGGCCTATGCAGCCTATGACGAAGGTCGATGCGAAGGCATGACCTCAGACAAGTCACAGCTCATTGCCCGTCGGAGCACTCTGCCTAGCCCCGATGACCATACGCTGTTGGAAGTCACGATGTCTAAAGAGCCCCTAGGGCCGTTGACTGTGAACAACGACTCGGCCTGGTTTGACGTGGTGAAATGGGTAACCTACGGCCTCTTCCAAGCTGAAGAGTTCGGCATTACTTCGGCCAACATTGGTGATTTTGCCGGTAGTGATGATCCGAATATTGCTCGCTTCCTCGGTGAAGAGGGCACGCTCGGCGACGACATGGGGATTTCGAACGACTTTATGGCTCGGGTTGTCACCCACGTTGGTAACTATGGCGAAATCTATGAGCGCAATCTGGGACAAGACTCTCAGTTTGGCCTTGAGCGCGGTCAAAATGCGCTCTGGACCGAAGGCGGCTTGATGTACTCGCCCCCCTTCCGTTAATGCGTTAGCGGTCGTCCGCTAGCTTCTAAGAGATGCGTCTCTCAGCGTTAAGAACGCTACTTTACCCAGGTTTGCGATGTTTGGCAGACCTGGGTATTTTGTTGCTTAGAGAGTCCCGCTTGAACCAGGCCGCGATCGCACAACGCACAACGCTCAGCACTCGCACACCTGAGGCATCTGGGCAGCACCGAAGAGTCCAAAGGCGAAGATTGACAGTCTTATTTCAGAAAATTGGTCGGGGGACTGCCATCCGTCAGCTCGGGAACAGAGGCGTCAAAACCATATCGCCAATCGCAGTTCACTCAAGCCCCTCTAGATTGCGGCAATCTTGATGCCTAATTGGGCGTTCCGACCGCCATAGACCGTAGGGTCTGGCCTGGCTCGAAGGGTATTCTGCCATCCACCTTGAACCGCCAAATTCAAGCCAAAAAAAATCCCCCAAGCTGACGCATAGAAGCCAGATGGAGGATCGTTTGGTGTAGCCAAAGATTAGGGTTTGAGTTGCTTTATCTAGACATCGGGCAGTTCGTCGCGCTCGATGTAAAGAAACAAAAATGCCATCGCAGCGGCGGGAAAAACGATGCCGACTAGAGGCACCAAAATGGAAGGAAGAAAAGAAGCTGCCATATAAATATTCCTATCACTCAAAACAGTGCGAGAAGCCTGATAGCACTGAGTCAGCACTCAACGACTTCACCGATTAGCCTACTGTGAAACGGTCAGACATACTGCAATTTCTCAACGTCGTCATGGCATTTCTTAACGTTTTGAAAACTTTGGCAAGACATAGCGCTGGCCCTGCTGCTGGGGGCACCTAAGAGCGCTCTATTCTTGCGCACATGAGCCAAGTGGCTCCGCAGGCTTGCCCTCACCGGACTGGTGACTGCGACCACAGCTCCGACCTCAGCATCTGCCCAGCGGCATCCCCCTCCTACCAGCTAGCCTCTGGGGGCCAAGCTTTGCAGACCTCGGCAACCCGCCAGAGAATCAGTCTAAATGACGTCATCA
>CALCPB010000767.1 GCA_937897665.1 uncultured Halomicronema sp.
GAGCTGGTCTCCCCGGTATTCCAAAAGTTCCACCATTAGCTTGCCATGGTCGGCGTGATTACGCTCTCGCCTGTTGTGTTAGGTCACGGTCAGACGATCCAGCATCAGCTGACGAAAGCTGGCATAATCTTTTGCCAAATAGTCAATTACTGGCGGCGGCGGTGGTGGATCGGTGGGAGCTGCCAGCTCTCGACAGTCGTATTCACTGTCTTCTCCGGCCCAAAAAGAAAAGTCCACCTGGGCTAATTGCGGATCGATCCCGAAGGGGGGATTCTCTTCATCGGCAGGGGAACGAACCAGCCGTAGGGTATAGGTCGAGTAGTCTCCCGGCTGGTTTACGCGCAAGCTAAGCTGACGGTCAAATACGGTGACAGACACCACCGAAATCTGACTGAGCCGCTCGCCCCCTATCAGCTGAATATTGTCGGGACCTAGGATGGGAGCAGCCTGACTCACCATCGTACCTGGAGGGCTCTGGTTGATGAGGGGATGAATAAAGTGGACAAACAGAGTTTGTTGATCATCGGCCACTTCTAAATAATCAATGCCGTTGAGTCTGGGGGTGCCGTCTGGGAAAAGTCGCGATTGCACCGCTGATCGACGGCGCTCCTGTTGGCAACGATACTGCATCCGAGTCATGGAGCGCTCCCCTGAGATGCTGTTCCCTGAGCTAATGGATTATTAACTGAGGGAGAAAACTGCTCTATTCGGCGTTCTTGGTTACGGCGAATTACGTAGCGCACTACAACTACTAGCTGAGCATCTTGATTTTGTACTGTGACGGCCTCCACCTGAATCAAGTCACTGAGCCATTGCTCCAGTGTGCCCTGAACCAAAAACTCAGTAGCTGCTGCCAGTTCATTACTATTGGGTTCAAACACCAACTGTTGTACCCCACTGCCAAAATCAGGCCGATTTACCCGTTCCCCTGGGGAAGTAAACAAGACCTGTTCGATTAACTGACGAATATGATCCCCATGGCTGGCCCCCGCAATTCGACCGCGACCATCGATGTGGAGGGGATAGGCAATATTTTGTGATCGGTTATGTTGCATAGGGCTACATCCCCTTTACCCGTGGTTGGGTCAACACAACAGTCAAGGGGGTACCCGTCGGCACACAAATGGCTATGCCATCTTGCAACAGCACCGGCATACCCATCACTTTTACCCGCAGCGCTCCTTTCACCCAGTTGCCAATGATGCAGGGCCCCACATTGGCTGGAGGCGGAGGATTTGCACAGCCTGCGATCGCAAAGGGCGGGCCCAGGGTCACTACCGGCTGGCCCATCACCTTAACCCTGGGGTTTGGCACCGTCGCCTTGGCCTGACCGCCATGGGCACAGATCACTTGGGATCCGACTGTGAGCAAAAATCCAGGCATGACTAAATCACCTCCAAAGCACCGTTATTGACATTCACACTGATCGGCGACAGCTTCACACTGGCGGCCCCAATTCCCAGCTCCACACCCGTTGGAGCGACCTTTGCCTGGCCCGGACTGTTGGCCAGTTCAATGCCTGCCGGGGCAATCTTCACCTTGGCCGAACTGTTATTTAGCTCCACCGCCGACGTGGTTAGTTTCACCTTGGAGGGATTATTTTTCAGTTCAATACTATTACTCGTCAGTTTTACTTCGACGGACTGTTCTTTGAGTTGGATGCTGTCAGTTGCAATGGTGACCGTTGAGTTATTGCCTGTTTTTAGTTCGATACTGTCAGCCAAAAGCTTAGCCGTGGTTTTATTATTGTTGTTAATCTCAATCCCCTTGGCATCAAACACCAGCTTCATCGGTTTTTCCACCACCGGTTTTGATATCTCTAAGCTCACTCCCTTGGTGGCCCCAAAGCGGCTCAAGGTCAGGGTCACTCCCTCTGTTTGAAATACCTGTACCTTTTCAGGATTGGGAACTTTGGCATTTTTTGGAAGTTCATCTTTCCCCCAAAAGCACCCGCTCCAGATGGGGTAATCGGGATCACCCCCCTCAAACTCTACCCAAATATTGCTACCGACGGGCGGCACCATAAATAGCCCTATATCTTTGCCTGCGTAGGGAACACAGGGCATAGCCCAGCTCTTTTTTCCGTCGCCGAGCACCGCTGGTACACTGACCTGAATTCGTCCCAAAAAATTCGGATCTTGACTGCTGGTGACCTTGCCACGGTATTTACCAAAAAACTCTCTCACCCTTAGTCTCCTCACCTATTTACAACACGATCACCACTCACTTACTCCTGCTGTTACGGCCTTACCACTGGCAGCAGTGCTCCCAGCCCCTCCCTTGCCAACGTAAACTGCTGCCGATACTCCCCAGAGCGAATCAGGTGGGTGATCTTTGTGACCAGGTACAAGCCGTCATAGCTATCGCCACATCCTCTCACTCCCACGGTTTGTCGTGCTTTAAGCAGTTGACCATAACGCACTACCGATAGCTCGCCCTCGCCGGTAACCACCTGATCAATAGATCGATTGATCGTGCCTTGGGCAAAGGCCTTTGCCTGACCTCGGGTTAGACCGGCAATGGGGTTGGGTAATACCTGCCGGACATGGCGACCTTGCAGTTTTAGGGCTGAGCGCTTAGCCAGGGCAGGCAGTCGTGTACTACGTCTTGTTGCGACTGGATTAGATCGATTTGTTTTGCGATCTTGCACCTGACCATCCACCGTACTGGCGGCCAATGAGTCATATTCAAATCGTAAATTTTCTACATTGGTGCTCGATCCCATATCCAATGACAGGGCTGGCTGTGTTACACCCAGTCGATTTGGGGGGCCCCAGTAGGCAACATTGGCCCCCGGTGCTGGGCCGGGCTCCACATAAAACATATAGCCATGGCGCTTGGCCAATGTTTGTAAATGTTCTAAATCGGTACCGTGCTGCACGGGAATGCGCTCGGTGGGTAAAGGTGGCAAATCACCCTTGGCAGGAATAACTTTGGGCACCAGTCCGTAGCGGGCATAGCCAGAAATAATTTTGGTTGCGATCGCAGCTTCTGGCAGAGCAGGGTAGGCTACGATTTTCTCTTCCAAATCCATCATTACGCTAATATCTTCACCCGTGATAATCAGCTTAGATCCCCCCGCCTGATTGCTAGGCATAAACTGATGATGGGTAATGGCACCATCCATCACCACCTGCGGTCTAGCATTTACCGTCACCACCAAAATCACTCGACTAAATGGCTTGATCAGCGCGTTGCTTACCAGATCGTAATCCCTCAAATCACTGGCATCTTCTCGACCCACCTTAAAGGTCAGTTGAAATCCCGAACGTCCTTCGTCACTATGGGTGATTTCAGCCGATTCCAGAGCCTCACTAACCGCAGCAGGAACAGGTATGGGCACTGTTTGTCCGATTAACAATGTAAACTGTACACCCAAGGAAAGTGACATAGGCTTTTAGAAAAATTTGTAATTAAAAATTAAATTTTGCAGGGTTGCTACAGTCTGGCCCATTATCAGAAACTTAAAACCAGCCACTTAAAAAGTCTGCGGTAAAGGTACCAGCAGTACCTGGTTAAACAGTCCTGGTTTCGTTGGTGCAGTATCAAACGAGGTGAGTAATGTTGCCGGATTCATCGCGTTATTAGCATCACACACCTGCCAATATTGTTCGCTATCTCCCAACAGCCGATGGGTTAGTAAATCCAGCCGTTCGCCCTGGGTTACCGTGATCTCTGCTATCGTAGGCATCTGCTGCCCTTGAGGTAAAAATCGCCTGCGTTTGTAGGCGATTTTCTCAGGGGTAGTGGCCCCGTTCTCAGTGCGTTCAAAGGTAGCTTCTTCTAAGTTGTAGTATCGACTTTTAGGATCAAACATCACCGTAGTCTCCCTAGCAGATCTGATTCACTGGGCTATACGCTCCCAGTGCCCTGGGCTATACGCTCCCAGTGCCCTGGGCTATCGTATTCACGGCACTGGCCGTTGCTGCCAACAATTCTTTCTGTACCTGATGTGCCAAGAATAGCGAACCACCTTTGCTACCAAATTGAAGATCTGAATAGCTTAGCACTCGCAAAGACAGGCTAATCTCTGCCCGGATAGGGTTGAGATTGACATCAAAGGCCTGCTCTTCAATACTTAGACTTTCCAGGCGCACGGGTAATGTTCTTTTATTGCCCCACATAAAAAGTGCTAGCGGCAACTCCATGGGAATCACCTCCAACGTACCAGTTTTGGCCAAGACCTGATTACTTAGAACGGTGGTTAGCTTTGGATAAAGCAGGATTTCTAACGCTGCCAGCTGTGGATGAATCCCCAATTCGATAGCCACTGGATTAGCCGTTTCCAGCTGATCGGTTGCATCGAGCTCAATTTTGAGACTGATGGTTTCCTCTGGGGGGCCAGTAATTCTGAGCGTTTCTTTAGGGCTGGGGGCATCCTCTTGACTATCAACTTTAGATATTCGCGGCGATAGCGATCTCGACATAGTGTCAGGGTTATACTGAAGGCTCAATAGCTGTTTCAGGGAGGTTGCTAAATTCAAGTTGAGCAGGGTAGTGTC
>CALCPB010000768.1 GCA_937897665.1 uncultured Halomicronema sp.
GCAAGCTGCCCCATGCCAGTATTAACTTTATCACCGCCCACGATGGCTTTACCCTGCGGGATTTGGTGAGCTACAACGAAAAACACAACGAGGCCAACGGTGAAGGTAACCGCGATGGTGAAAGCTATAACCGCTCTTGGAATTGCGGTGTGGAAGGTGAGACGAATGACCTTGTCGTCCTGGAAATTCGCGCCCGCCAGCAGCGCAACCTGATCGCCACGCTGCTGCTATCGCAGGGCGTGCCCATGCTGTTGGGGGGCGATGAACTGGGGCGATCGCAGCAGGGCAACAACAATACCTACTGCCAAGACAATGCACTGGCCTGGCTAGACTGGAACTTAGCATCCGAACAAAAGGACTGCTTCTCGTTTGTGCAGCAAATGATGGCCTTTCGCCAGGCTCGCCCCGTCTTTTGGCGACGTGATTGGTTTCAAGGCCGCGAAATTCACGGTTCGGGTGTCGATGACATTGGCTGGTTTAATCCTGATGGCAGTGAAGTCAGCGACGCCGATTGGCAAGAAGCCGAGGCGAAAACCATTGGCGTTTTTCTCAATGGCGAAGAGATCCCTGAGCCTGACCCACAAGGTCAACGCATTGTGGATGACAGTTTTATGGTGCTATTCAACGCTCAGGCCGAGTCGCAAACCTTCGTCATTGCCGCCTCGCTGAGCGATCGCCCCTGGCAACTCATCATCGATACTAAAACCGCCGCCGGCTTCGTGACGCCTGCCGTTGAGGTCGTGGGCGAGTCGCTGGTCGTAGGCGGGCGATCGCTCATGGTGCTGAAGCATTCCCCCCGTTAACATGGCCCCGATATCATCGCTGGGTGCCAAACAGTCGTGGTGGCCGCTGGGTTCAGATATTGAGTGAGGGGAATACACAATTCACCCGCGTTTAGCTATCCTTATAAATCCAGTCAAAGGCATGGCTGACCCATGGTATCGCTCATGGCTGGCCGGGTTGGGTAGCCATGGAAAACTTATTTGAGCACCGCTCCCTGAGCGTAAAAGCTCTGGCTCAAATAAAAACTCCGCCCCAAGACTGAGACGGAGTGCGATTGCAAGCCCACGACTCGCTGGTGCGAGTGAGGACAGCTAATTTACTTATACAGTTCGGTTGCTAGGCGGAGAGCCAAGAAACCGGGAACCAGGGCAACGGCCAAGGCGACGAAAACTTGAGTATCTGACATTGCTATCAGTCCTTTTAAAAAACGCTAAGAGGTCTCACCGTAAGAGACTGAGTTAATTCTTGACCAAGAAGCTTATTTATCTACTTTTCGATGAGCAACTGTTACACAGCGTTACCTAAACCAGATATTTGGTTTCTTAACCTTTCCTGGTCATGCTGGTAGTTTAAAGGTCTAGACCTATGCCTTCAGCACGGGGGGATCTGGCTGATCAAGAGCCCCTTTGCCACTGCTCGGCAATGGCAGCGAACTCTCCTCGATAGGTTAAGAAGCTGCTGTTAATTCTGAGTTGGTGACCTGAAACACTTCCTTTTAGGAAGTCGCACAACATAATGACGCCAATGTTTAATCGCTGCTGTGACTAATTCCCTGCCTCTCTCTTCGTCAGACAATCCCGCCCCACCGCCTTTTGGCCAGCAACTTAGGCGGATACAGCGAGATGTCTTGCGGATGGGCGCTTTGGTGGAATATTCCTGTCTGTTGGCCCGGCATGCGTTGTGCGATCGCAATTTAGAAGCGGCCCAGCAACTCAAAGCCCACGATAAGCAAGTTGATCAGTTTTACCGTCAAATTGAGGTGGACTGTGTGGAGTTGTTGAACCACCCGCCTCAGGGCATGCAAGACCTGCGGCACGTGAGTGCCTTTATGCAGCTGATCCGAGATTTAGAACGTATTGGCGACTATGCCAAAGATATTGGCGAGGTGGCGATGCGGCTGTTTCCTTACCCAGCGCATCCCACGTCAGACGAGATTCGGGTGATGATCGATCGCTGCCGCTCTATGGTGGCGCTGAGTTTGGTGGCGGTGTCTGACCTCAATGCCGATGTCGGGCTCGATATTAAAATCAAAGATGACGCGGTCGATGACGATTACGAGCGGCTGTATGACACGTTGGTGCATGCCGAGGGTATGCTCACCAATGTTGAGGTGACGGTATCGCTGGTGCTGGTGATTCGATACTTAGAGCGCATGGCCGATCATGCCACCAATGTGGGTCGTCGCATCGCCTATGTGGTGACCGGTGAACGTCGCTAAAGCCCTGAGGAGACGGGGCGATCGCGCGGCTCATCCCAGGTGTCCGTATTTTTTCAGATTACGGTATAGTTGTAACGGCTTAGGGGTAATTGGCTCTGTAGATTTGAGTCATCCACGGCTTAACCGGTTTCCTGCCATCGGGTTCCGCAAGTTCTTGCTAAGGCTGAGCAGGTTCTGAAAAGGCATCGGCGCTGGGGGTTGCATTAACCCAACGCAGGTATAGATCTGGCTTTTCCAGCAACCCAGATTTAGGATGTGCTGTCACGGCGCACTGAGAACCAGGGCGTAGTTACCAAATGCATTTCGGAACGGTTAACGGTGGTCCCTTGGCTAGTCAGCTCTCACCCTCTCTGCTCTGGCAAGATTGATGAGCTTTGGCTTGTTGTGTTGCTCATCTGCATCGGATAAGGATTACCCGCTTCATGAATTTCTCGATCGCCTCACTGCTCGCCAACTTGACCGACGACAAGACGCTGACGCTCAAAACGATTCAAAAGAAGCTCCACTGTGATACTGATGACAGCGTCCGAGAGCTGCAAATTGCCCTGGATGCCCTAGAGCGCATTGGCGTGCTCGCCAAAGAGAAAGGTAAATATCAGCGGGCCACCGAAGAAGGGGTGGTCGAAGGCAAGCTCCGCTGTTCCAGCAAAGGCTTTTGCTTTGCCATTCAAGATGATGAAGCCGCCGACGATATCTACATCCGCGAGAGCCAGCTGAACACCGCTTGGAATGGCGATCGCGTGCTGGTGCGCGTCACGAAAGATGGCAGTCGCCGCCGCAGCCCGGAAGGGGAAGTCAAGGTGATTTTGGAACGGGCCAACGCCTCGGTGCTCGCTCGCGTCAAACAGGAAAACGAAAAATATCAAGCCGTACCGCTCGACGATCGCCTGCTGTTTGAGCTGAGCCTGCAGGGCGAAGCCGAGACCCTCTCCCAGGCGGTAGATCAGTTAGCCCATATTGAGGTGGTACGCTACCCGCTAGCGCAAGAGCCGCCCCGAGGCCGCGTTGCGCAAATTTTGGGCAGCGATGCCGAAGCCTCTTCTGACATCGACATCGTCTACTGCAAATACGACTTGCCGCGTAGTTTTTCGGAAGAAGCGTTAGCGGCGGGGCACTCTCTGCCCAATCGCGTTCGCAAAGCCGATCTTAAAGGCCGTCTTGATCTGCGTGAGCAGCTAACAGTCACCGTTCACGGGGCCAAATCTCAGGCCATTGATGATGCCTTTAGCGTCAGCAAAACCGACGATGGCAACTGGCAATTGGGCGTCCACATTGCCGATGTGGCCCATTACGTGCCCCTGTATTCGCACATCGATCGCGAAGCTCTCAAACGAGGTACGGCGGTTTATCTCGGCAAAGACATGATTCCGATGTTGCCGCCGCCGTTATCCACGTCGCTGTGTTCCTTTAGTCAGGGCAAAGACCGGCTAGCGATTTCAGTCATCGTCACGCTCGATACTGAGGGTAAAGTGCTGGAATTTGAAATTCAGCCCAGCGTGATTTCCGTCGATCACGCCCTCGATTACAAGCAGGCTCAAGGCATTTTGGCCCGTGATGACAAAGCGGCACTGGGTGAACTCGGGCTCAAACTCAAGGATTTGAAAAAGCTGGAACCGGCCTTTGCTACTGTCGAAAATCTCTTTACCTTGAGCCAGGGCATTCGGCAGCAGCGCATGGCGCGGGGCTCGTTTGAACTCAATCTGCCCGAGCATGAGTTTCCCGATGATGCGAAAGAACCCCTAGCCTCCTACGCTTCACCACGGTTTCAATACGACGATGAAGGGCTGCTGGGCGTCATTGTCGTGTCGTCATCCCTGAAAGCTCGCATGATGGTAACCGAGTTCAGTTTGCTGGCGAATCAGCTCGTGGCCTCTCACCTAAAGGCCTTG
>CALCPB010000769.1 GCA_937897665.1 uncultured Halomicronema sp.
CCTACTTACACATCAAAAAAGTGTGTAGCCCCCTTCGACATCAGTGGGGGAGCCCCGATCCATAGCGCTACTTTGCAGAAGTGGTATAAACTTTGCCGCAAATTGGCAAACGCCTTAACATTCAAGGCCGACTTGTAGACTTTGAGCAGCTCTTCTAAGGTGGCTCGATAGGCTCTGCCATCACGGGCAGCAGCCAGTGAACGCCCGGCGTCTCGTGGGGCATTCTTTTCGCACCGATAGGTATCGCGTGCGGTACCCCTGTCATCGACGTCGGTATGAGCAGGCGTAGAGGCCACCAAAGGCCTCTGTGATAACGACTTTACGCCCTCAAAATGCGGTCAGATCCATGCCAAATAGGATAACTGCTCCCAGCGCTCCGGCAACGACACCATAAGAACGAGCTAGCAAGGACTTGAAAGAATTATGATATCGGTAGCGCCAGATCATAAACGCTAGGGTCGAAGAATAGAGCAGCTCTTCGAGCGGAAACCGCCTGTATTCACTCGTCTCATCAATGCTTAACACGAGCATTGTCCAAAACGTATAGATGATAAATCCGTTGATCAACGGTGCTCGACTCTCGTTAGCCGGTACCCGCAGCCGGGCAATGTACCCCAAGTAAACGGCGACCAATAGCGGCAAGATCGCCGCTGCCAAACTCCGGACTGCTGTCAGACTACCAATGCCCAGAGCAAGCCAAACGCTAGAAAACAGCTGAACGAACAAGAAGCCCATCGCGATAAACAGCACGCAAAAGCTGACCAGCCCTCTCAACCCAGTGGTGAGACTGCCTGAACGTCGTTTACGTCGATATGACATGGGTAATCCTCATAAACAACTCATTTGGGGGCCGCTACTGATGCTTAGGGCATTGCTATCGAACGACGTCCCAGAGCAGAACGGCGCTAGCAGGCGGTGGCTGTAGCAAGGCCCGGCGATCGCCGCATTGCCTTTGTGCAACTCCTTAGCTCTAGGGAATTCGCGCTCAACTCTAACGAGGTTTCACACGATTCGATTCCCGGTTGAGCGCTGAAAAAATCTGGAATGCTCATATTTTTGAGCATCTAGAACTGAGAATTGGTTCACTCAGCTTTTCTATACCGGCTGCTATAGGAACCTACCAACTTAAGGCGATGAAACCTATCACCCAATTGATAGATTTTGGCACTGCGACTTAAGCTCAGGCTCCAATACATCTCTCCTGTGGGGGAGCCTGGCCGTCTAGCGTCTGCCTGCCGAGGGTGGGTATATTGGACCTCTTGCATCAATGCTGAGTGCCCCCTTTTCTTGTCTGCCCGGAGGGCTTTAAGCCCCCAATACTGGGGGACTTTCGAGCCCTTAGTAGGGATATATAGAACCTTCAAGAGCAGTTTCCCCAAAATTTTGGGAACGGAAGGGGGCCTTGTTTTATTCGTGCAAGAGGTCTATTTTCTCCGTCAGAGGTGGCACACGGTCAGATGCGGCAATATGACATGTCGCAACCCGCAGCTTTCTGCGGTCATCTCCAAGATGGCTGAAATCACCATCCAGTCGGCTTTTGATTCCGTTGGGTTAACCCTTGCCGAAGGGAATTCTGCGGTGGCAGTTGCTGAGCCTTTAGCCTCGACTAACAATCACCGGCTTCGGCTGCAGTTGCGGCTTCGCCAAAAAGCGTGGTCTAAAGACCGATTTCACAATCAGCCACAGCGATTGAAACTCATTCGGTGAGCAGCGGCTTTGCCATTGACCCGGACGGCAAAAGAGTAGCTGCACCAACTGCCGCTGTTGGGGCAAGGTCATCGCGGCGAATTCAATGGTCAGCATGGGCAGGCCAGATTCTACCTGGGTTTGAGTAATCGTGCCGGGCACGGTCAGCTGCTCATCAACCAGTTCCAGATCGACTGTAGAGGTCGTTTCGTACCCAGCGGGCAACACATTCGATTTGGTTAGCTCCACCACGGCGCCCACTTCCGAAATCATCGTGGTGCGGCCCCACACCGAAACGGCGTCACCCTCCGCGTTGGTTAAGCGCAGCTGAGCGATGCGCTGGATGTCAAACCAGTCATAGGGGCTGGGCCGAGGTGCATCGAGCAAAATTAGCAGCGCCAAGCCGAGCATCAGTAGGTTGTAGGAACTCCAGATCCAGCCAATGCCGACGCCGCGCCAATGGGCGACCGGGTCGGCCATGGTAATCAAACACTGGCCCAGATTGATCCACAGGCTGAGGGCGGTGAGGGCAAACACGACCATCAAAGGCCAGGCCAGCGCCCAGTTAAAGTGGTAGCGATCGCTGGCCGTGCCCTTGGGCGTCACTTTAAAGCCCTTGCTGAAGGGCCGCACCATCACCTGAAAGACTGTCAGGGCTAGAGGAAATGCCAGCACCAGAGAATACACATCGGACAGCAGGGCCGATCGCGATCGGTAGTTCAACCAGGAAAAGACGCTGAGCTGCACCAGATAAAAGGGCACAAAGAAATACAGCAGCTCGGCTTCCGTCGCCCGTAGCGGAATCACACCGAGAAAGGCGTAGGCCAGCGGCATGACTAAAAAGCCCACCCGCGCAATGCTGCTAAACCAGTGGATCAGCCCTTCAAAATAGGCTAGCCGCTGAATGGGGGTGAGGCCAGGAATGGTGACCGGATTAGACTTGATGAAAAACGCCTGCAGGGTACCTTGCTCCCACCGGACGCGCTGCAGTGCATGAGAAGCAATGTTTTCCGCTGCGAGTCCGGCACTGAGCTTTTCGTTCAGATACACCAGGCGATAGCCTTTCGCCGCCAGCTGAATGCCGGTAAAAAAGTCTTCGCTTACTGCCTCGGTGACAAAGCCGCCAATCGAGGCCAGCGCCGATCGCCGCAACACAAAGGAGGTGCCCGCACAGACCACTGCCCCTGCCCCATCTCGCACCCGTTGAATCTGGCGATAAAACACCTCCTCTTCGGGGGTGAGCACGTCTTCTAAGCCCAGGTTGCGGGCGATCGGGTCAGGATTGTAAAAGCTCTGCGGCGTCTGCACCAGCGCCACCTGCGGGTCTTGAAAGAAGCCCAAGGTGCGAGTCAAAAAGTTGGTCGTCGGCACAAAGTCGGCATCAAACAGCACCAGCAGTTCGCCCTGAGTTTTGGGAATCGCATGGTTGAGGTTACCGGCTTTGGCGTGCTGGTTGTCCGGTCGGGTGATGTATTCACAGCCCAACTCAGCAGCCAGGGCTTTGATCGCCGGGCGGCGCGTGTCATCCAGCAAATAAATAGTTTTGGGGCCATACTCCATGGCCTGACAGCCAATCACCGTGCGCCGCAGAATAAATTCGGGTTCGTCGTAGGTGGCGATCAGCACATCCACAGTGGGCGCATACTCGCCGCTCGCGACCGATTGCGCTAGCTGGTCAGCGGCTTTGCGGCGATCGCGCACTCGCAGCAGCAAAAACAGTTGCACAATGCCGCTAAACAAAATCAGCAGCTCCAGCGCAAACAGCCCCAAGCTAAACACCCCGTCTAGCGGCGTACTCAGGTTGAGGGTTGAGGTCGAGCGCCAAAACAAGTAGCGCAGCGTCAAGACGCCCAAAATCAGCACCACCACCGTGCGCGACCAGGGTTGAGGCACCGGTGAAACGCGCATAATGCCCCACACCAAGACCATCAGCGCCGCCGCCCAAAACAGAAAATATTGCCCCACGACCATGGGCGTCATGGCCCAGACCGGTGGATGCTGCTGTAAATGGTCGAGCTGCTCAAAAATGGTCGAAATGACCCCGTTGCCCGCAAACCAGGCACTCGCTATCAGCGCGGCGATCGCCAGCGTGCCAAACATCAATAAGGTCGCCAACTTGGGTCGAAACCCGCCAGACAGTTGTGCAGAAGTCATAGGTAGAAGGGGGAGATTACAACAAAGGTCAACATCAGACTCAGGGCACCGCCTCTATCGCACTGTGGCTGAGGCAGTTAAGCTCTGCGTGAGACTTTTCTGATAGTTCGATGAGAGATCGAGACACCGCTATACCCTCACTGACGGCCCGTCTAAAAGTCGTGCTTGTTGTCTAGTCAGGAATATCCAAGGTTATATCCCAATTCCTACAGCTCCCGTGACGAAGTTTACGGTTCAACTGAGGGAAAGCGATCGCCATAAAGGACACTCTTCAAATCGGGAGATAGAAAAACAGATTTTCTAAGATTTTCCGCTTCAGCTTGCTAACTTGCCTGGTTAGAGTCCCTACAGGCGATTGGGACACTCACGGCAATCCTCACGCGGATGGCAACAAGTCCGATGCCACAAAGACAATAAAAGTCGGTAGTCATGCCTTTTCACTCTGACCATGACGAGTGCGAAATAGCGATCACCCGGTGTGCTTAATCGGTAAATTGAGCTTGTCTCAAAGTTTGCAAGATATTGGCGAAGACGGCTTGTTCTGCTTGACTTTCAAGATCGGCCCCAGCGACGCTCTCTAAAGCCTGCTCATATAAGAGCAATAACTCAGCAATTTCTGCTGAACTCAGCGTGTCTACAGTGGCAATGAGATCTGTGCCGATCTGGATCAATGTATTGGGTAATTGCTCTTGAGCCAATGGGTATAAATCTGGGGTTTGCAGCGCTTCTACCAGAGTTGGAAGCGTGGGTTGAGCCGCTGCGCCAAAGCTACCTAGGTAAGCACAGCGTTGAAGGCGGCTGCTTCGCGATCGTCCTGCAGCACGATATCGGCTAACAGCTGAAGGGTGCTGTCG
>CALCPB010000770.1 GCA_937897665.1 uncultured Halomicronema sp.
TCTAAGGCCGCTGCCATATCGGGCCAGGCGTTGGGGGCACAGTCGCGAAAGCCTTCGACTAATAGCGCAGCCGTCTGGGTAATGAGGTCGGTGGCGCTGGGCAATAAATCGATGATGGGCATGGGAAACGGATCAAAATTGTGTAGAGCGCATGGTTGCCCTGACCGCGATTGACGGCAGGCCTCAACCGGAATTCATCGTGTGTTGGCAGGCAGCTCGATACCGTGAATCCATTAAAAACAATTCTGGCAAAGGTGTCGCAAGGGCGATCGCCCTTAACGAGAATACAGATTTTCCATAACAGAATGATCTTTCACCAACCCGACCGGATTCGGGAAGTATCACGGTGAGGATCACAAGAGAGTCGCTTAGCACACGGATCATATGAGCGCCAAATTACGCCGTCATAAACGCTGGCTGTGGGCCTTCCTACTGGTGCTCTCAGCGGGATTCGTCACCAGCGTCTGGCAAGCGCCAGTGGTCTATTCCCAGGCGATCGCCCCCGCTGAAATTCGGGGCGTGTGGATGACCAATTACGGCACGACCTTGATGTATCACAGCACCCGCTTGGATGAGGTCGTCGCCTATTTGGCCCAGCATCATCTCAATGCCCTTTACCCTGCCGTTTGGAATCGGGGCTACACGCTGCATCCCAGTCAGGTGGCGAAACAGGCGGGCGGGCCGCGCCGCGATCGCCTCACGTCGCTGCCCCTATTACCCTGGCTCGATCCCCTCAAGGCGGTGATTCACCAAGCCCATCGCCAACATTTGCGACTCATTCCCTGGTTTGAATATGGTCTGATGATGCCGATCAGCTCAGCGATCGCCCAACAGCATCCTGACTGGCTCACCACCAACCAGGCCGGAGAAACGGTCAACGGTGGTTTGCCCACGCCACCGCGCGTCCCTGTCATCCGCTCGCTGTGGCACCTTCAGCTAGAAGCGACCGGAGCTAGCAAAGGCTGGGTATATCCGTTTTATCCTGAGGTACAGCAGCTATAGCTCGACCTGATTGCCGAGGTGGTGCAGCGCTATCCGGTCGATGGCATCCAGCTGGATGATCACTTCGGGTTGCCGATTGAGTTTGGCTACGATGCCTACACTCAAAGCCTGTACCAACAAGAACATGGCGGCCAAGCCCCACCCGCCGACCCGACCGATGCCGAATGGATGCGCTGGCGAGCCGCCAAAATCACTCACCTGATGGAACGCATTGTGGCTGCCGTCAAGGCAATTCAGCCAGAGGCGGTCATTTCGCTCTCACCCAATTCTCCCGCCTTTGCCTACAACCAGTATTTGCAAGACTGGCGGCACTGGGTCGATTTGGGCCTGCTCGATGAAGTGATCGTGCAGGTTTATCGTGACGACATTGCAGCGCTCCAAACCGAATTGACGGCTGGCGGCTTCGCCGCAGTCAACCAGCAGATTCCCGTCGCGGTTGGTCTGTATACTGGCCCGGCCCGCCGCCCCAAAGCCGCCACCCAAATTCGGCAAGAGTCGGCAGCCGTCAAAGCCGCGGGCTATCGAGGGATTGTCTATTTTTGTTGGGAAACCACGTTGTGGATCTTCAAACATAGTTCCGCCCAGCAAATGGAAACGTTATTCACTCAGCAGTGGCCGTTGCCCCCAGAGTTCTAAGGCGTCAGGCAATGCCCGGATCGTTGAACGATCTGAGGATTGCTGCCAAAATTTAGGGTTCATTTCAGACATTCCCGATTAGACTTGCATCAGCTGTCGCTCCCGACCCGAGCGACGCTGCCCTCACCCTGCTACCGCGATGTTTCTCTCCGCCCAATCAAATTTGCCTAACGATCGCCCCTCCGAAAAAGCCGACCTACGCCGTCGTTTGATCAACGCCCGTCAGGCGATTCCGGCTCCACTCTGGCGACAAAAAAGCGATCGCATTTGCAGTCATCTACAAAGCTGGCCTGGCTTTAGCAAGGCTCGCTGCGTTTTGGCCTACACCAGCTTTCGCAATGAGCCTGATCTCAGCCCCCTGATGAACTTTCGCCGTTTTTGGGGCCTGCCTCGCTGCACGGGCACACATATGGACTGGCATCAGTGGCAGGGCGACAAATTTCTGCAGCCGGGCCGCTTTGGCATTGCTGAACCGGTGGCGAGCGCCCCGATCATTCATCCCCACCAAGTGGATCTGATTCTGGTGCCTGCCGTGGCCTGCGATGTCAAAGGCTATCGTTTAGGCTATGGCGGTGGCTTTTATGACCGCATGCTGGTCAAACCGCAGTGGCGTCAAAAACCCACCATTGCGATCGTGTTTGAATATGCCCGTTTACCTAAACTTCCCCATGATGTTTGGGATCGGCCAGTGCGAGGGATTTGTACGGAGTCGGGGTTGTTTTTGAGAACTTAAACCCGGTGATGCGGATCGTCCTACACCGGGAAAGCATTCCACTTTTGCGACCACATGGAGAAGCGCGAGAACTGATTCGCGATCGCGCCTCAATCTGAGCGTCACGCGGCTAGCATCACCGCAAGATTATGACAGGGTTGATTGGCTGCAAAACACTCTGTAGACGATCACAATCATGACTGAACTTTCACAACAAGCTACAGCAAAAGTTTCAAAGCGATCAGATGACCAGCAGGATGCGATCGCCGCATGCCTTCTAGCTGAGTTACAAGACGAGCAGGCTTGGTAAGCACGTTTTGAAGCTACTACCGATACTCAGGGGGGCCACCTTGCAGCTCTGGTAAAGCAGGAAATCGCAGCAAGTGAGGTTGTATCGTTCAATCAAGTTTTTCCATCTGGTCAATGAAGTCGAGCACGACCAAGGATTTTCACAAGCGGCTTAATCGTTTGCCAACTGGAGAACGTTGGTGATATGCCGCTCAACAGTGCTTAGGGGCGAACGGCTTTCCAACACAGGCATCATCTAAAATAATGACCGTCGCGCAGTTCCATCATTATGGCAGTTAAGAAAGC
>CALCPB010000771.1 GCA_937897665.1 uncultured Halomicronema sp.
AGACCCGACTGTGACCAGTAAGTTTGTCTTCTTTGGGGCCGAAGAAATTGGCCTCGTGGGCTCGGAGTTTTATGCCAACACCCTCTCAGGAGCTGAAATTGCCAATAGCCTGTTCATGCTCAACCTCGACAGTCTGGTGTTTGGTGATTTCATGTATTTCAATGCCGGACGGGGCGCGGTGGATAACCCAGATTGGTTCAAGTACCGCGACCTAGCTTTAGAAATTGCCGCCGAAAATGGCATTGATGCCCGCACCAATCCGGGGCTAAACAATTTTTACCCTGCCGGAACCGGCTGTTGTAGCGATTTAGAATCCTTCGACTTCTCGATGCCGGTACTGGCAGCCGAAGCGACCAACTGGAGCATCGGTGATCTTGATGGTTTCACCCAGACCGCCGATCCCCGGGTTCCCAATGGCCGCACCTGGCACGACCCGGCAACGGATAACCGGGCGTTTATCAACGAGATTTTTCCTGGTCTGATTGAGCAGCGTACCCGCGACTACACCCTCGTGCTAGACAAGCTCGTCGGTGAGGTGAATGCCAGCTATGTTTCGGTGCCGGAGCCCATGAGCACGACGGCGCTGTTGCTGGTGGCAGCGGGAGGCGGCCTAATGATGCGGCGACGGCGAGCTTAGCCGCAGGCCCGATGAAGATTTGGCGTCGGCTATCGAGGCAATAGTGGTTCGTGAATCACAATTTTGCTGACGCCACTCATCACCGAAACCTCAATCTCGATGCCCTCATAATTATCTGAGGCGTCTTAAAACTCAATTCGTATCCCCCGGAAATACTGGAGAAGCCGGTTAAGGAACGTTGTTTTGAAGGATGGGTATGGCGTTATGGAAAATTGGGTTTTTGTGGGGCGATCAGGGCCTGCATCGAAGTTTGCAGATCGGCAGTGAGGTCAGTGATCGCCTGGCGTCGGTTGTCTTTGTAGGCAGGCCAGCGATCGCTGACTGAGAGCGGTTGCCCCACCGATAGGTAAGCGATCTGATGCCCCAAAGCAGGACGCGGAAACGGATTTTCACCTTTAATACGAACCACGGTGTCTCTGACTAACAACAGCGTTTCGGCAAACCGTTCCACTGTTGGTTTTTCTTTAACATAGGTACCCGTCACGGCGACAAAACTTTCGACCAATCGCATGTGCCACATACGCAAGGTCGCCTCTTCGGCAACGCGATCAGCTAACCCGTGCTCGACTGTCGAGAGCGGATGATCGGCCTTCAAATCTTCTCGGTAGATCCAGTCCCAACCGGCCTGTTCAATTTTGCGGCAGCGATCGATGACGCTGCCTTTCGGGACGATGTGAAAAAATGACTCCGCCACCTGCAGAGCAGAATTTAACAGACGATTGAGCCGAAACGCCAGCTCGTTTTCCCCCGACTGAGCGGAAAAATCGACTTCGTCGAAGGCGACCTGAAAAAAGTCTGTGTAATAGGACTCCATGATTTCTAACAGGCGGTAGCCCAGCTGTTGCAATCGTGGATAAAGGGCAGCGGCGATCGCGGTGGGATCATTTTCTGGCGGCATCGCTGCTGTAGTCGTAGCAATCCCCAGCTCGGCTTCTAAGGTAGTCAGCAGTTTAGTCAGTGCCCCCCAGGGCGCATTTTGATAAAAATATTGAATCCCCAACGGCACGATAAAGACTTTTTCGGAACGCTGCGCTTTCTGCAGGTCATCGACGCACCAAAAACCAAACTGGGCAATGCCGGGTTCAAAGGGACTGATGATTTCAGTGTGACCGTTGTTAGCGCCTTCAGGAGCCGCCGCCAGGGGAAATTGCCCTTGAGCAAAAAGACGACGGGCTGACTTGAGCCCCTGTCGATCAACTTTGCCGCGCTGAATTGAAGTGCCCCCCAAGCGTGAGTAAAACCAGCCGACGCCATCGCCTGCCCACAGGGGAATGCCGCGATCGTAGATGAAATGGACATGGGGCGATCGCGGTAGCGGCTTACCCAATTTGCGGCTCACCGCCGGGAGCTGATGCCACAACAAATTCATCAAACAGTAGGCATCATCAGGGCTAGGGTGACGGAATGCGATCAAAAATCGAGCGTCACCCGCCTGAAACTGATGGAACAGGTCAACAAGAACCTCAGCGCCCTGAATATCAAGCTTTTTGACGCTACTTTTCCACCGTAGCCAGAATGGCAGCAGGGTTTTCGTTGCCCAAAGCACTTTTGGGTCAAACTCAGGCGGCAAAAATTCTAATGGCGGCTGCGCGCCATGGAGCATGCTGGTCATAGCCAATCCTGGTAGAGGTAAGAGCCAAATGCAAGATGGGTGTGCTTAAGTTTAGGTGATGGGTTCGTCAGTCAGGCATGCCGTGTTAAGGACTGTTGATGCGACCGCCGCCGCTGGCCTTAATCAATACAGCGCTGATACTGCTGGGTTCCTGGCAGGTTACTGACCAATCCCATCAGCTCTAGCTGTGTCAATGCACTCAAAATATCTCCGGTGGATAGCCCTGCCACCTGCTGCACGATCGCATCCAGCGATCGCGCCTCGGGCACGACAGCCTGAAAGACCGTCTGCAGCGGCGGCGCTAAGTTGGGCAGCGGCTTGGAAGTTGGCTCTGGGGAGGCCGCAACGGGAATCGCGCCGAGCGCTTCGATCAGCGTATCCTCGCGCAAAATCATCTGCGCCCCCTGACTCAAAATATCTAAGCAACCATGACAACGAGGATTATCAAGTGTCCCCGGTAGGGCAAACACATCACGGCCATAATCATTAGCTAACCGGGCTGTGATCAGCGCCCCTGACTTCCGTGGAGCTTCCGTCACCAACACCGCGCGGCTCAACCCGGCAATAATGCGGTTACGCCGAGGAAAATGCACCCGCTCAGGCTGAGTCCCTGGAGGGTGCTCACTCAGCAGCAACCCTGATCGCGCCATCTCCTGATGCAAATCTCGATTGCGATAGGGATAAACGACATCAACCCCAGTCCCCAAAACGGCAATAGTCGCACCATCTACTTCTAAACAGCTTTGGTGAGCTGCGCGGTCAATCCCCGCCGCCAATCCCGACAGATTCAATATCCCCGCGCGGCTCAGGGGCTTGGTGATGCGCCGCGTCCAGCGTTTGCCATAGTCTGACTGACTGCGGGTGCCGACGACCCCCACCCCTGGTCGCCGCTGGCAAGCCGCCAGCAGATCCAGATTGCCCTGGTAGTACAGTACCGGAGGCGGATCAGGGATCTCGTACAGCAGGTCGGGATAGGCCGCATCCGCTGGCGTCACAAACTCACCGGGGGCCGTTTCTACCTGACTCAAATCGAGTTGAGAGCGGTGTTCGGAGATCGCCCACCCCAACTTCAGTCCGATCCCCTCCACCGCCAAGAGTTGCTCTGGTGAGGCCGCCCAGGCCGCTTCGAGGGAGCCAAAGTGCGTCGCCAATCGCTTTTGTAAGATGGGCCCTAACCCTGGAATCTGGCCCAAGGCAAACCACAATGCTCGTTCTTGAGACACCGCTGTGCTCCCTGCATCCATGGCTTTAGGATGCCCCAGGGAATGGTG
>CALCPB010000772.1 GCA_937897665.1 uncultured Halomicronema sp.
GTATCCTGCTCAATTCCCCCCCTGCCTCGTCCCTATCCCGTAGACTCAATCTCGCCCTGGTTAACTCAGCAGCGGGCAGGCTAAGAGCCTCCATTCACTGTCGAGCCTGGTCAAACGGATTCTCAGTGCCAGCCGCTCAAGTTAGCCCCAAAGCCATATTACGCCTCTTGTATTGAGCGATAAGATCAGCTTCTTAGCCCGACTCTGGTTCAACGCCATCACGAGCAATTTGCCAGCTGTGTGGCTAAAACTGTGATTAACACAATCAGCATAGGAAGTTCAGGAATCAGGCCGATACTTCCTCAGTGCATGAAAAGATATGACCCCAGTCATCTTTTGCGGAAAGGCTATTCACGATACGGTTGTGACATAACTTAATCGCTCTTTAAATCACTGTTTGATGCCTTTTTTGCATCCCCTTTCTCGGACATTTCGATATTTAGAGTGGGCTATTCTTTTCGCCTATATCAGTATGGAACTGAGTGGGATGGGGCAGGACTGGCCACTGGCTCTCGGGTTCTATGGGGCTGTTTTTAGCCTGAGCTGTTTTTTCCCAGAGCGTCGGCCCTACACCCAACGCCTGCTTTACATCGGAACGGCTTTGACCGCGATCGTGCTGGCCAATCGAGTGGGCATTGATTCCGACTTTCTGCTATTTGTCTATTTCTCTAAAAGCTATTTTCTGCTCAACCGCCGCTTCGCGATCGCGGCGGTCGGGTTAGTGATGGGGCCTTGGATCATCAGCGAGTATCTATCGCAAGTTGATTGGGTTCAGCGATCGCCCGAACCGATTCCCCTTTCTGTGTTTGACCCGGCTGCGCTCATCCGGTTTGTCGTGATTTCGCTAGCGGCTTACCTCTCGGCGAGCACCTTTACGCTAATTGCCAGCGCTATGGTCGTCACTGAACGGGAAAGCCGCCAGCGAGCGGAAGTGTTATCGCAGGAAATTGAGTCCCTGTCAGCAGATCTGGAGCGCACCCGCATTGCCCGCGAGCTGCACGATTCTTTAGGGCATACATTGACGGATCTCGACATTCAGCTCGCCGTGGCTCAGGAACTGCGGCACCGCGCCCCAGAGCAAGCCGCCTGTGCTGTAGACCTAGCCAAGACGCTGGTGGGTCAATGCATCGAAGATACGAGCCGAGCGCTGCAGCGCATGCGCCGCTCAGATTTCGACCTCAACCAAGCCCTCAGCACCCTTTTAGCGCAAGTTCAGCAGACGTCTAACTTAAAGGTGAGAGGGGAATTGAATTTGCCCCCACTGCCGATTTATCAGAGTTATCAAATCTTCTGCATTATGAAAGAAGCCATTATGAACGTGCAAAAGCACGCTCAGGCCTCTCAACTCGCACTCTACGGCACTGTCACCGCCAGTGACATTGTTCTCGACATTGAAGACGACGGTATCGGCGCAGAGATGAACGCACTTTATGCCGGCTTTGGGATTCAAGGCATTAGAGAGCGGGTACAACTCCTCGGCGGACAGCTAGAGATTCAAACTGCGTTGTCAGAAGGCATGCGTCTTCAAGTGACGTTGCCACGATGATTCGATTGCTGTTAGCTGACGATCAGGTGATTTTCCGCGAGGGGCTGGCAACGTTACTGTCTGTTGAGGCCGACTTGGAAGTTGTTGGTCAGGCGGAAAACGGTGATGAAGCCATTGGTTTAGCTGAAAAGCTACAGCCTAATGTGATTCTGATGGATGTCAGAATGCCCGGTGTGGACGGTGTGCAAGCGACTGCCGAAATCCATCAGCGCTATCCCTGGATGCGCATTTTGGTGCTGACGACGTTTGACGATGACGAGTATATTCTGCAGTCCCTGCAGGCTGGGGCGCTGGGCTATCTCTTGAAAAGGACACCTGCCCCCGCGATCGCTGCCGCCATCCGCTCGGTCGCCCAAGGCTACAGTCAGCTAAGCCCAACAGTTGCCCTCAAAGCATTTTCCTACTTAAAGCCTGTACCACAGGCGTCCACAGCTGCCATCAGCGAATTGAGCAAGCGAGAAGCCGAAGTGCTCAAACTCATCGGGCAGGGCCAGAACAATCAAGAAATTGCGACAACCCTGCATCTGAGTGAAGGCACAGTCAAAAATTACGTCACTCAAGTGCTCAGTAAACTAGAGATGCGCGATCGCATTCAGGCGGCACTTTGGGCGCAAAAACATCTAATTTAAGCACGAGACTCCCTTGATGCAGTACTCGGCTGCTCAAGAATTCACCGCAGATGTGACTGACGGCAAAACCTAGGATGGCTAAACTCATCAGCCGTTCAAGGTCTCGCAAAAGACAAAGGCATTGAGTTGCAAGCAGGGGATTCAGGATGAGTACCCTGCTTGCCACATATGTTTGCTGCGAACTCAAGGTTCATAACTCTTGTCGCCGCGATCGCCTTTTTCTATCTGTGAATCCTTCAGAAAGCACTTAGCGAAATAGACGAATACCCACGCCGAGCACTAGGCCAACGTCAGTACCCTCTTCACCAA
>CALCPB010000773.1 GCA_937897665.1 uncultured Halomicronema sp.
AATACCGGCTGCGCTAACGCTGAAAATCTCACCTGCCCCGTACAACCCGAAGCCATCTGTCAGTTTTGACATCCTTGGCTTGATCGCTGCTGATTAGCGACAAAAGGTTCCTCATCTGCTGGCCAAAACAGTTCACGCCTCACCATGCACGTATAAACCGAAATACTCGTCGGTGTTGGTGTTGTAGTGAATCTGAAAGAAACAGTCTCCCCCATCCAGCGGAGGCACGCTGCTGCTCGTCATCAATTCTTCGGCTGAGGTATCGCAGTAAAAGCGAGTGTAGATAACCGCTTCACCATCAATGTTGAAATAACCGAAATACTGCCGGGTATAGTCAGGCAGCGCTGCCGCCAAAGGTTGCACCGGGTTAAAGCCAACGCCATCGCTCAAGCGCTCGTCTGCGAGCAGGGCAGGCAGCAGCTGCGCTTCCAGGCGAGCAATGTCGGCGGCAGTAGGTGACCAAAACTCGACAGTATCAGCCGTCATAGGGACTTCAAGGCGTTGCTGCTCTGCCTCGGCGGCGCTGAAGATCACACCCTGGTAGTCGGTCTCTTGGATCAAAATCGTGGGAGGTGCAGATGTTTCAGGATTATTGGCCGGGCATCCGGCCAGATTAAGCGCCAGCACCACAACGATGCTGAAGACCAGTCTTGACGGTGGCATCGTGATTTCTCTCCAATTTGACGGCAGCTCTGCCTCAGGCGTGATGATTTCTGAAGGGAAGGAGGCGATGCGATCGCGCTTGTCCTAAATTCAACCAGAGACCCTTGGCACTCATCCTGCCATCGAGATGGCGTAGACTGGAGTCGTGTCGATGTTGTGCTGAAGAGATAAGGCTTTAAATCATGGAAGTTAATAGTTTAGGGTTTGTTGCCAGTATTTTGTTCGTTTTGGTGCCCACAGTCTTTCTGCTGATTCTGTATATTCAGACATCGAGTAAAAAAACGGGCGCATAAGAACTGTTGAGGTCTCCTCGCTATGTCTCGATTAGAACGGCGAGTAGCCAACAAGTCAAAAACAGTTGCGATGGCTCAGATTTCGCTGAGTTGCCGCTAACTGAAGTCTTGAGTCAAATGACCGCTTTCGATAAGGGCTGTGGCGATCGCCGCGGCCCTAGTTTTTTTTGCCGTCGCCATAGATGGGTCGCCTCTTAGGCTGGCGGCTGATCAGGCAGGAGCGACTCCGCGATCGCCAGATCGAAATAGCCTTGAGTCAAGGTTGGCCCTGATAGCACCTGACAAGGATTGTCGGGGTCACCGAGGTGAGTCAGCACACAGGCGGCGGCAGCAAAATTTTGGGTGCGGGTGTAGTCGGTGACGGCGATGACGCTGGTTAATCCAGCTTGGGTAGCAGCCGTGAGGCCATGGGCGGTATCTTCGATAGCCAGGCAATAGTGGGCGTCTAAAGCCAGTTGGTCAAGCACATAGTGGTAGATGTCAGCGGCTGGTTTCTTCTGGGGTACCACATCACCAGCGGCAATCACCTCAAACCATTGAGGCGCCTCGGTGGCTAAGGTTTGGGTTAACAGCGTGAGAACATTTTCGAGGCGGCTGGTGGTGGCGATCGCCAGCCGAATATGGGCCTGCCGTGCTGCTGTGATCAGCCGCTTGACCCCTGGCCGCAGGCCAATTTGCCCCGATGCTAACAGGGCGGCGTAGTGCTGGGTCTTGGCCTGGTGCAGCGTCGCAACGAAGGTATCCCAATCATCGATCGCCGGCATCGGCGGCGCATAGCGCTCGACAAAAAAGCGAATGCGTTCTTTGCCGCCCGCCACCTGCAATAGTTCGCTGTAAAGCTCTGGTGACCAGTGCCAGGTTAAGCCAGCAGCCTCAAATGCTTGGTTAAACGCGACGCGATGCCCGTAGCGTTCATTTTCAGCCAGAGTGCCATCGACATCAAAGATGATTGCTTTTAGATCTGCCATAGGTCGCGGTTGGAATTGGGGAAAGGGTTCTATCAGGATTGTTCTCAGCAGGAGAAGTCAGGGACGGCCAGTGAGTTGATGCCGCTAAGCCGCACTCGTGAGCGGTTTGCGCTCACAAGATGGTGCAGGATTTAATCGCGATCCGTCGAAGAAAAGGCAACTCGCCAGGCAATAAAAACGAGGAAGGACACATAGCCAATGACAAACAGCCATTCTTGTAGGTTCTCTCCGGAGTTCATTACAGTTGTGCAGCACGTTGACGTTTAGTTGATATCGTTCCGCGATCGCGGGTCACGCGAATCAGGATGCTTCGCTCCTGACGGCGATTTCAAGCATGGGATTTCCACTTCAAGCATTAGATTTCCACAATGACCGGTGTGTGATCGCTGGGTTTTTCGAGTTGGCGCGGTGCCATATCAATCGTGCAGCTTTTAGCGCGATCGTAGAGCTTGGGGGATAGATAGTGGTGATCGATACGCCAGCCCCGATTACGGGAAAACGAGGCAGCACGATAATCCCACCAGCTAAAGTGCCCGCCCTCATCAGTGAATTTGCGAAAAGCGTCCTGCAGGCCCACGGACAAAACCTGGGTCAACGTTTCTCGTTCGGTTGGTGACGACATAATGTGGGTGTCTTTACACTTAGGATCATGAATATCGCGATCTTCTAGGGCAATGTTGAAGTCGCAACAGACCAACAGCTGGTCGTTTTCAGCTAAGAGTTTCTGTAGATAGATTTTTAAGACGCCCAGCCAGCGGAGCTTGTAATCGTATTTTTCGCTGCCGATCGCGGAGCCATTGGGCACATAGAGATTCACCAGGCGCACCCCATCAAGGACTCCCGTAATGACGCGCTTTTGGTCGTCTAAATCGCCGACCGCATCAGCCCCCACGATCGGAGCAAACCCAAGGCTGACGTCCTCTAACGGCTGACGACAAAGCATGGCCACGCCGTTGTAGGACTTTTGACCACTGATATGAGCCTGATAGTCCACTGCCTGAATGGCTGCCAGCGGAAAATCGGCGTCTTGAACCTTGGTTTCTTGCAGACACAGCACATCAACGGGGTTAGCCGTTAACCAGTCAGTCACGTGGGTTAGGCGAGATCGAATTGAGTTGACGTTCCAAGTAGCGATTTGCATACAGTGTTAGCGTTCAAACCTGTGAAATGTTAGCGTCAACCACCGATGTTTTGAGCTGGCTGACTCAGCCCCCCTCATCCGTACCGCGATAGCTTGGCCATGCCATCGGTGTTGCCGCATCATGATGGTGTCACATTGCGGCAACAGAAAGAAGCCCGCTAGGCTGTCAAAAGGCTGATGGGTCACCCGGATATTGAGGAGATGGCCAATGATTAACCTCGAAGATGCTCTGATGTTTGGTCGGAAAATATGTCTGCAGCTGACCAACCTCTAGAAGGGGATGCCCTGGTAAAAGAAGTGTGTCGTCGCATTCGGGTGGCACGCAGCTATTGGGATGCTCACAACAATGCAGCCTGCCGAGGCGAGCGGGAAAAGGCCCTAGCGCTCTACAACACTTTGACCAAAGTGGAGAAAGAGAAAATTCCTCAGCAATTGAGGATCTGGTTGCGCTATCGCAGCGAAAAGTATTTTGGCGCGCATCGTACGGCACCAGGGAGCCCTCGCAAGACGGGCAAGCAGAACAGAAAGGACAAGCCGCGGCGATCGCGCCGCCGTTCGTAGCTAGCCGATGATCTCCTCTTAGTCATCTGGGAGCGGGCAAACCAGCGTCTCTAGCCGCAGGCGATCGCCATTGGAGAACGCTACAGCGAGGACAAATCACCTCTAAGCTAGTCCATGACCTGTTAAGTCAAATGACATGGATATACAGTGGCAAGCTGCCAAGACCTATGAGGACATTCTTTATGCCAAATGCCAGGGCATGGCGAAAATCACAATTAACCGGCCCCATAAGCGCAATGCCTTTCGTCCTAAAACGGTGGTAGAGCTGTATGACGCCTTTGCCGACGCTCGGGAGGACACTTCAATTGGCGTCATTTTGTTGACCGGGGCGGGCCCGCACACCGATGGCAAGTATGCCTTTTGTGCAGGGGGTGATCAAAGCGTGCGGGGACAGGGCGGCTACATTGACGAAGCGGGCATGCCTCGTCTCAACGTGCTCGACTTGCAGCGACTCATTCGTTCAATCCCAAAGGTGGTGATTGCCTTAGTGGCGGGATACGCAATCGGCGGCGGCCACGTGCTGCATCTTTTGTGCGACCTCACGATCGCGGCTGATAATGCCATCTTTGGTCAGACTGGGCCAAAAGTGGGTAGTTTTGATGGCGGCTTTGGCGCTAGCTACTTGGCCCGGATCGTAGGGCAAAAAAAAGCCCGAGAGATTTGGTTTCTCTGTCGCCAGTATTCTGCCCAAGAGGCGTTGGCGATGGGGTTGGTTAATACGGTGGTGCCGGTAGAGGCTTTAGAGGCGGAAGGCGTACAATGGGCGCGCGAAATTTTAACCAAGAGTCCGATCTCGATTCGCTGCCTCAAAGCCGCTTTTAATGCAGACTGCGATGGTCAAGCCGGTCTGCAAGAACTGGCCGGCAACGCGACGCTGCTGTACTACATGACCGAAGAAGGCGCTGAGGGCAAACAGGCGTTTTTAGAAAAGCGATCGCCCGACTTTGATCAATATCCTTGGTTGCCATAAACGTAAACGCTGAACCATCAATCAATCGGTTCAGCGTTTACGTCTAGAAATTCATGTTCAAAGGCAAAAATGAAGAGGTGGCGCTGCTCAATTATTGGGCTGCTTTAACCAAATAGTCTTGTTCTGTCGGGTCAAAGTCGTGGTTGCTGATTTTGAGGCCCTGGGGCCAGGCTGCCAGGGGTGACTGGGTTACCGTGCTGACAGTCTCAAAAAATACCGGACTCGCCAAAGAGCAGGCCGTCCAACCCCCTTGCACAGGTACGTTGAGCTGGCTACAATGCCCCCCTCGTCGGCCTTCCAGCGTGAAATGGCGGCAACGCTGACAACAAGAGACATCTAACTGATTGGCATCCATCAGAAAATTATCCAGAAATAGAGCTTCTCTATATTGTCTAAACATTTTTGGGGCCTTTCGAAAGGGAAAAAGCAACAGGCTTAATGCCCTCAATCGTTTCGGCGTCAAAACT
>CALCPB010000774.1 GCA_937897665.1 uncultured Halomicronema sp.
CTGTTGGAGAGGCTGTATTGTCATCATCCTGAGGCTTGTTGTTATTGGATCCCGCTGGCGTATTCGGCGCTGCCGTCGGAAAGGCCATATTCTGGGCCAAGCTTTCCATATAGGGTTCTAAATTCAAATCTCGCAGAATGTCCTCTACGGTTTGATAGCGGTGACGGACCGAGATTTCCAGCAGCTTTTGCAACACCCCGGCAAAGTGGTCGCTGATATGGACATATTCACGCCACAGCATTTCCCCCGTGGTGGGGTCGTAATCGAGTTCCTTCGGGGATTTCCCGGTTAATAAGTAGACACAGGTCACGCCCACGGCATAGAGATCGCTGGCATAAACTGGGCGCATTGCCATTTGCTCGGGGGGCGCATAGCCCGGTGTGCCGATCGCATAGGCGGTTAGGGCCGTTTGCTCAGAACTATTTGCCTTAGTGGGGTTGACTTTATCTTTAACCGCCCCAAAATCAATCAAAACCAGTTTCTTATCTTCTTCGCGGCGAATAATATTGGCGGGTTTGATGTCCCGGTGGATGACTTCACTTGTGTGAACGTATTGAATCAACGGCAAGATTTCGGTCATAAATTGCTTGACCCCAGCCTCACTAAAGGGGCCACCGCTCCGGACCTCTTGCTGTAAGGTCTTGCCGTTAATAAACTCTTGGACCAAGAAAAATTCCTGATTGGTCTCGAAATAATCGAGCAGGCGGGGCAGTTGAGGGTGGTTGCCAATTTTGCCCAGAATTTTAGCTTCCCGCTGAAACAAATCCCGCGCCATATCCAAGACATGAGGCGCATCTGCAGAGGGACGGAGTTGCTTGATCACACAGGGCGGATTGCCCGGCAAAGCCTGATCACGGGCTAGAAACGTCGCGCCGAATCCGCCCCGTCCCAGGGCTTTAATAGATCGATAGCGGTCGCGCAGCATTAAATCAGCGCCGCAAGCCTGACATCGATTTACATTTGGGGGGTTTTTAGGTTTTGAGCAGTCTAGGTTGATGCAGTAGCTCATGCGAACGATGTGCGATAGAGACCCGCGTGACCTAGCAGGAAGGATGAAGAAAACTCTAGAGGTTGCCGAACACCTCTGTATACCTCCATGCTAACCGTTTATTCCATTGATTTCTTAAGACTTCCGCACGGACTTCTAAATCTTGATGGTACCGTCACACTACCCCAATTATTCCCATTCTCAGCGTGGGGTTTGATGCCTCAGTCATGAGGAACTAGGTCTGAAAATTCATCCTAAAAAAAGCAGTTTGCTTTGGCTTTAAAAACGAGCTGAAAATTTATCTGATAGTACAGCCTGTCCAGTAGACTACTACAGGGCTAAGGGCACACGCTGTCCTCAATTTTGCCGATACATTAGACTTTCCCTCGCAAGACGCAATGCGCATTTCCTTAAACTGGCTTCGTGATCTGGTCGCCTTTGAGCTTTCGCCGGAGGCTTTGGCTGATACCCTCACCATGGCTGGCTTTGAAGTCGAAGACATTGAGGACCGCCGCACTTGGGCTGCAGGGGTCGTGGTGGGTCAGGTGGTGGATCGCCAACCTCACCCGGATGCCGATAAACTCAGCGTCTGCCAAGTCGATATTGGGGCTGCAGAGCTCTCCACGATTGTGTGTGGTGCAGCCAATGTCAAAGCTGGTATTCACGTGCCGGTGGCAACGGTTGGGCCGCACCTGCCCATTGTTGAGCTAAAAATCAAGGCCCGCCCGGTCCGAGGGGTTGCCTCTGCAGGCATGATTTGTTCCCTTGCTGAATTAGGTCTTGCCAAGGACTCTGAAGGGATTCACATTTTCCCTCAGTCTGATCTCATCGTTGGTGCAGATGCTCGCCCTTTGCTCGGTTTAGACGATGTTGTTTTGGATGTGACTTCTACCGCGAATCGGGCCGATGCCCTCAGTATGGTGGGGATTGCCCGAGAGGTCGCGGCG
>CALCPB010000775.1 GCA_937897665.1 uncultured Halomicronema sp.
AGACTTTCGGCAACAGGTGCTAGCCCAAGCGGCTCAAGCGGATGTCTTGCTGCTAGTGAATCCGGCGCTCGATCCAGCCCTCGAAGCCGACATTGCTTTCCTCAAAGATCTGGCGCGTGAAGGTCAGGAGATTCCCACGTTGCTGGTCGTGACTCAGGTTGATCGCCTGCGCCCTGTGCGCGAGTGGGCTCCCCCTTACGACTGGCAGCAGGGCGATCAACCCAAAGAGCGCACCATTTGCGCTGCTGTGGATTATCGCCAGGAGCAGGTGGGGGACTGGATTCAGCAGATTTTGCCCCTGGTGACTCAGTCAGATGCCGAGGACCGCAATGCCTGGGGCAGCGATGCTCTGGCCACCCAACTGGTTGAGACGATCGCGCCCGCTAAATCCCAACGGCTGGCCCAGTTTCTCCGCAGTCGCGAAGCCCGCATCACCGCCGCCTTACGCCTGATCGAACGCTATGCCCTACAAATGAGTAGCAGTCAGGGCATTGTGGCTCTGGTCAAAACGCCGCTATTTACCTTTTTATCGGCGCGTTTCACTGGCACGCCAGAACTGGGTGCTTTGCTGGCGCAATCGCTGCCCGCCGAACAAGTGCCGGTGATTGCCAGCAAAATGATGCTGACCTATGAGCTGGCGACGTTGCTTAACGAGCAGGGTACCCTTTTTCGACCCGGCGAAATTCTTAAGCTGTGGCCCATTTTGGTGCAAAACAGCGATCGCGCCCCGGCTCAAAACGCTTGGGCCTGGGGACAAGCGCTGGTGGAATACTGGACGAAAGATCTCTCGGTCAATGCGCTCAAATCTCGCTTTGCTGACTATCTGGAGGAGTCGCAGGCGATGCCTGCCGCCCTTCAAGCGGCGACTGAAGCTGCCTCTATTTCCAGTAAAGGCTTAGATGAAGCCTTACCTTAAATCGCAGCAGCTTTCACTCCTGAAGTGAAAGTGATCGCCCCTCCCATGGCGCCAGATACAAAACGCCACGATTCAACACGGTAATTGTTGCTAGCGCGATCAAACGTTAAAGCTTTTCAAGAAGGGTTTACTCGTTCTCGTGGCGCAGGTTCATTTTTTTATACTGAACGGGTATTGCAAAACCGTGCAAATGCCTGGAGGGCAGAGCCATGAGCCATACTTACGAAGCTTTCGTAGACATCAAAGAATACGCCAGCAGCCAAGGTCTTTCTCCGTTAATTTATACAGAACGTTACGAAGTCAATGCCTCGTCCCCCCAAGATGCCGACGAAGTAACCCTCTCTAAGGTCACGGGCATTCATCCCAAAGCGACAGAATTTGATATCCGAGTTACCCGCCTGCTCAAATAACTGATGTCGAGCTTTGGCCGCTCATTGAACACCAGCGGCTGGCGTCAGTGT
Organism: uncultured Halomicronema sp.; assembly: GCA_937897665.1. Classification (GTDB taxonomy): domain Bacteria; phylum Cyanobacteriota; class Cyanobacteriia; order Phormidesmidales; family Phormidesmidaceae; genus Halomicronema. The sequence continues at coordinate 1,378 of CALCPB010000775.1, forward strand.
TACTCGGGGCGAGTCAATCAGTTATCAAGGATGTGAACACGACTGTCCCAATTGTTGAGCAGGGTAAATGACCATCTGCCCTGTTTAGCTGGTTGCGGTGATGGGGGTCAAGCTTGCTCAGCATTCCTCTTCTCAGCATCTCTGAGGAAGAGTTTGCGGCCCCGCAGGGTGGATTCGGCATTGATCTGCTCTGCGGTGTGAAACGTGAAGCGGCGATCGCCCCGATGCTTCACCCATTCTTGCTGGATGGCCGGGTCGGGAAATTTGCCCTGTTCGAGTTGGCTCATCATCTTGGGCCAACGCGTCTTCAAATGCCTGACCTCGCCAACATATAACTGTATGTTGCCAAAATTGGCGACGGCGTAGATTCCAGAGGCCATAACCTCGACTCATCGCTAAATTTTTCATAAGCATGCCCTAGGACGGCTAATAATGCCACTCTTCAAACCAGCGCAAAATTTTTACCTGGCCGAGAACGCGACAATGAGTGGCTATGAGCCGACGTTTTTGGCATTTGTAAAAGAATATTGATGCGAGGTGGGCAGCTGACGCGATAAAGCGGCGGCGATCGCGGTGCCCCCAAAAACGGCACTGGCGGGCTGCAGGGGAAGCCAACCCTCAGCCATAAAAATGGCGGCTGGGAGTCCCACTAAAGCTAAGCTGCCGCCGACTACGCCCAGACTAAACACCCAGCGCCGTTTGACTGTTCCCCCTAAAATGGTGCCGCCTACGGCCCAGAGGCCGATCCAAACCAGTTCGCCGACTTCCGGTAAGGCCCAGCGAAGCGGACGTTCATCTAGGGCGGCGGTGATGATTTGGCTGGTCGCTTGGGCATGCAACATTACCCCTGGCATCAAAAAATCTGCCTCCGCTCCCGCACTGTAGGGCGTGAGAAAGAGATCTTTGGCAGAGGCGGCGGTCGTGCCAATCAGCACAATGCGATCGCGCACCATCTCCTCGCTAAAATTGTCCGCCAGGACAGTACTTAAGCTGAGCTGTGGCACGGCGGCATCAGCGGCCCGATACTGCAGCATGAGCTGATAGCCCGCCGTATCGGCGCGACGATAGCCGCCAAAGTGGGGAGCGAGCGGCGTGAACGTCGTGCCGTTAAGGGTGAGGTGATCGCCCTGCGCTTCACTGGCCAAGGGCAGAATGCCTTCGGGCTCAAGATAAGCCAGCGCTAACCGCAGCGCTAACGATTGCAGAACTTCTGTCTCTGGCCGCTCATTCGCTGAGGCCAGCAGTAAACTGCGTCGCACGACACCATCGTCATCCACCGGAAAATCATTGAAGCCGACCCGTTCCGGCGGCAGGCCTGGGGGAGCGGGAATCGCCTCCGCCGAGCGATCATCGAGCTGACGAATCGTGATGACATTGTCAGCCGCTAGCGTTTCCAGCAGCGCTGCTTGTCCTTCTCCTTGGGGAATGTCGCGATAGAGGTCAAGCCCAATCACTCGGGGATTGTAGGCCTGCAGCGTTTGAATCGCCTGACTCAAAATGGCGTCGCTGGGGGTGGTTTGCTGCAAGGCTTTGAGGTCGGCTTCGGTGATTTCGACCACGAGCAGGCGATCGTCCGGGGGCAGAGCAGCCTGCCACTGGGTCCACCGGTCATAAATCATCAGCTCTAACGGAGCCCAGCCGCCCAGCTGACGAATCACTAGCACTGCCGCCGTCACCATCAAGGGCCCAAGCACTTGGCTGGTTTCGTCGGTGGTAAAAGCGTTTTGAGCTGAGTTTCAGCTAGATCTGGGGGGGGCGGGGCGGCGAGGGTGTCGAGTTGGGCCAAATCGGCGAGGGCCGCTGCCGCCGAGGGGTAGCGCTGGTAGACCGAGGCTTCGGTGAGCCGCTGTAAAAATCGCCTTAACCCTGGACTCACCGTTGGGGCCGCAGACTCCCAGAGCAGTTCGCCTGTGTCACGATTTTCGGGCAGTTCGGTCGGCGATCGCCCGGTGAGGCCGCGAATCACCGTCATGCCTAAGGAGTACAGGTCGCTGCTGTAGCGGGGCCGACCGGCCATTTGCTCTGGCGCCGCATAGCCCTGGGTGCCAATGCTGACGGTCAGCTGCTCGCTACCCGCGGTATAAAACTCAGTGGTGATGGCCTTGACTGCCCCAAAATCGATCAGCATGAAGCGGCCATCGGCATGACGGCGCATCAGGTTGCTGGGCTTGATGTCACGATGCACGACTTCTTGCTCATGGATGAACGCCAGAATCGGCAAGACATCTTCGAGCAACGCAATGATTTCTGCTTCGGTATACCGTGGGTGCTGTTTGAATAGAGTGCTCAGCGAATTGCCGTCGATGAATTCTTGAACGAGATAAAACTCTCCCTCTGACTCAAAGGCATCTAATAGGCTGGGAATGCGATCATGGGTGCCCAGGCGCTGCAGCGCTTGGGCTTCTGATTCAAATAGACGACGAGCAGTGGTCAAAAATTCGGGTTCTGCTTTAACCGGTGTCAAATGCTTGATCACACAGTGCACAGAGTCCTGTTGGCAATCTACCGCCAGGTAGGTTTTGGCAAAGCCGCCTTGCCCCAAAGGTTTCAGCAGCTTATACCGCGATCGCAACAGTTTTTCTATCATGAACCAACGCTCAGCAACGATGCGGGGAAAACGTGTCCCCTTCGAGCCCGTTTACGAACCGGGCAGCCGTGGCCACGGTCATAGTGGATGCCAAAGCCTTTTCTAACGTAGACGGCCACGGTTGATTTATCCTAACTGGCGATTTCCTCTATTCTCTATCCCAGGGGCACGACGCCGGATCAGTAGATGTTTTATCCTAATAAAGACTGATGAAGCGTGCTCTGTTTATCTATCGCCCAATGGCGAGACAAATCGCGTCTTCAATCTTCAATTTTGCTCCGGTAGAAAAACTGGTCTGGTTTCTGCCTACACCGATATTGACAACGCATGCTGGATCGCCTACTCGACCTCTCTACCAACTTCGGCATCGACACCCTGTTGCTGTTGCCAGTGCTCATCGCGCTGGAAGCCGTTCTGTCTGCTGATAACGCGATCGCGCTGGCGGCGATCGCCCAGGGGCTAGAGGCTGAAAAGCAGCAACAGCAAGCGCTCAACGTCGGCCTAGTCGCGGCTTTTATTCTGCGAATGTCGCTGATTTTGACGGCCTCATGGGTGCTGCAGTTTTGGCAGTTTGAGGTGGCCGGAGCAGGCTATCTGTTATGGCTGGTCTACCAACATTTTACGGCAGATGAAGACGCCGCCCATCACCACCATGGCCCGCGATTTGCCACCGTCTGGCAGGCGATTCCCACGATCGCGCTGACAGATTTGGCCTTTTCGTTAGATAGTGTCACCACCGCGATCGCCCTCTCGCGTGATGTTTGGGTCGTGCTGCTGGGCGGCACCATTGGCATTATCACGCTGCGCTTCATGGCTCAGCTCTTTATCCGCTGGCTCGATGAGTATGAGTATTTAGAAGATGCAGGCTTCATTACCGTGGCCTTCGTCTGGATTCGCCTGTTGCTGCGGGGGGTCAATGACAGTTGGGTACCGCCTCAGTGGTTGATGGTTGGGCTCATTGCGGCAATTTTTGCCTGGGGCTTTTCCAAAAAGACCGCTCCACCAGCGTCGGCAGATGCAGTGTCTACTCCTGAAAATACTGGTGCTGAATCCGCGGACTTATTGCCGACACCGGAGCTGGAGCCGAGCCAGTCAGCAATCTTAACCGAACCGCGCCAGCCCGCTGGCATTGCGACTGCAGAGGCCGAATCTCAAAGCGTCGATTAGGAGGGATGCTATTTTTGAGTAGCGTCTCATGACGTGGGTGCAAAACTCCAAACGATCAAAATCGTTAGGGTGTCATCTGCGCCGCGATGCACCGAATCCAAGTTGTTTTTCAGAGCAATGGCTCATAACGCGGGTGCGCC